>CANRGO010000104.1 GCA_947630125.1 uncultured Lachnospiraceae bacterium
AGATATTTTGATTGGAACACAAATGATTGTAAAGGGACATGATTTCAAGAATGTAACCCTGGTTGGAATTCTGGCAGCAGATTTATCCTTGGCAGTAAATGATTATAGAGCAAGTGAACGTACCTTCCAACTATTGACTCAGGCAGCAGGAAGAGCTGGCAGAGGAAAGAAAGAGGGAGAGGTTGTTATTCAAACCTATCAACCAGAACATTATAGTGTCCAGTATGCAGCAAAACAGGATTATGAAGGCTTTTATGAAGAAGAAATGAGCTATCGTAAAATGCTACGCTATCCCCCAGCAGCATCGATGGCAGCAATTTTAATCTCTGGGATAGAAGAAGAAACGGTTTGGGACTTAGCAAAGAGGGTTGCAGCTCGGATAAATAAGAGGGAGCAGTTATCCGTTATGGGTCCGGCCCCAGCAACGGTAAAGAAAATTAATGATATATACCGATATATGATATATTTAAAACATCCAGAGTATCAAGTATTAATGGAAATAAAAGATGAAATAGAACAATATGTGGAAAGTTTGGATTTGAAAAAAGAAACCATACAGTTTGATTTTAATCCTATGTCAGCATATTAATATGGAAAGTAAAAGGAGATAGACGATGGCTATTCGGAAAATCAGAGAAATTGGAGATAGTGTATTAAATAAACCTTGTAAAGAAGTTACAGAAATGACTCCTAGAATTAAAACCCTGATTCAGGACATGTTAGATACCATGTATGATGCTTATGGGGTAGGTCTGGCAGCACCACAGGTTGGAATTTTAAAAAGAATTGTAGTGATTGATACCACCGGGGAGGACCCTATGGTACTTATCAATCCGAAAATTATAGAAATGAGCGGAGAACAAACAGGTTCTGAGGGTTGCTTAAGTGTTCCAGGAAAAAGTGGAACCGTAACAAGACCAAATTATGTAAAGGCAACAGCCCTCAATGAAAATATGGAAGCCATTGAAGTTGAAGGAACAGAACTTTTGGCAAGAGCAATTTGCCATGAGCTGGATCACTTAGATGGAGTTTTATATGTGGAAAAAGTAGAGGGTGAATTAGTAAGTGCTGGCAGTTATGAAGACGAGGAGGAGCTATAATTGAATCTTATATTTATGGGAACACCAGAATTTTCAGTCAACGCATTGGAAGCTCTGATTCAGGCAGGACATCATATTTTGTTGGTAGTGACTCAGCCTGATAAACAAAAAGGGAGAGGAAAAGAAGTACAATACTCTCCAGTGAAGGAATGTGCACTGCGTCACAAACTTCCGGTATACCAACCAGTGAAAATAAAAACAGCGGAATCGGTGGAGTATTTAAAAACTTTTCAGGCTGATGCATATATCGTTGCAGCATTTGGACAACTTTTGTCCAAGGAAATACTTGAAATACCAAAGTATGGATGTATTAATATTCATGCTTCCTTATTGCCAAAATATCGTGGAGCGGCACCGATACAGTGGGCTGTCATCAACGGTGAGAAAGAAAGTGGCATTACCATTATGCAGATGGATGTAGGGCTGGATACAGGGGATATGCTTCTAAAAGGGGCTGTTTCTTTGGACGAGGAAGAAACTGCAGACAGTCTTCATGACAAATTAAAGGACTTAGGAGCCACTTTAATTGTTCAAGCGCTTCAACTTTTAGAAGAAGCAAAATTAGAGAAAACACCACAGCCAGAGATCACCAACGACTATGCTAAAATGCTTACAAAAGCCATGGGTGAAATGGACTTTGCAGAAACCGCACTCGAGCTGGAACGAAAGGTTCGAGGCTTTAATTCCTGGCCAAGTGCATATACCTTTTTCAGGGAAAAAACGTTAAAAATCTGGAAAACAAAAGCACTGCCTCTTTCCAGTGATCAGGAAACGAATTATGAACCAGGAACGATTGTTCATGTGGGAAAAGATTATCTGGATGTTCTGTGTAAGGACGGAATCCTTCGAATCTTAGAATTGCAGTTGGAAGGTAAAAAGAGAATGCTGGTTAAGGATTTTCTTTTAGGTGTAGCGGTTCAGATTGGAGACAGCTTTGGGAAGCAAAAAGGAGGAGTGTAAATGTATTTCAATTACTATTACTATGATTGGACGTATTTACTAGTTGTGCTTGCAGGTATTATTACCTTAATTGCACAGGCAAGAGTGAAGGGAACCTTTCAAAAATATTCCAGAATCAGAAGCCGCTCTGGCTTAACAGGAGTAGATACCGCAAGAAAGATGTTACAATATGCGGGGATTTTTGATGTGTCAATTGAGCGGGTGAGCGGACAGTTATCAGATCACTATGATTCTACAAAAAAGGTACTTCGTTTATCAGAGTCAACCTATGATTCAGATAGTGTTGCAGCTATTGGCGTGGCAGCACATGAATGTGGACATGCCATTCAACATTTTGAAAATTATACACCTTTAAATATACGCAGAATTTTGGTTCCAGCAGCAAATATTGGATCTTATTTAGGGGTTCCAATTATTATCCTTGGATTTTTACTGGATTGGAATCAAACATTAATACAAATTGGTATTGTAGTATTTTCTATGGCAGTATTATTTCAATTGGTTACATTGCCAGTAGAATTTAATGCCTCCAGAATAGCTGTAAAACTGGTTGAGCAGTATGGTATTTTAGCTCAGGATGAAGTTCCGGCTTGTAAAAAAGTGTTGTCGGCAGCAGCCTTAACTTATGTTGCGGCAGCAGCGGCATCTGTTTTACAACTGATTCGATTTGTTGTACTTTCAGGTGGAAATCGTCGTAGGGATTAGAAACCTTTGTTATAAAAGGAAATGGAGAATTTATGGAGTCAAACAATCATAAAGGTGTAAACAGTCGAGAGCTTATTCTTGGTATGTTGATGGAAATATATGCTGAAAAAGAGTATAGCCATATCTTAATGCGTCAGGTGTTAGAGAAATACGATTATTTAGATCATCAGGAAAAAGCTTTTATTAAACGAGTTACTGAAGGAAGTGTGGAAAGAAAAATCCAATTGGACTACATCATCAATCAATTCTCCAACACACCCGTCAACAAAATGAAACCACTCATACGAGCATTGCTTCGTATGAGTGTGTATCAATTAATCTTTATGGATCGGATTCCGGATTCTGCAGTCTGTAATGAAGCCGTGAAACTTGCGGTGAAAAGAAATTTTCAATCTCTGAAAGGATTTATCAATGGAGTTCTTCGCAACATTGCAAGGAATAAGGATCAAATAAAATATCCAGATCAAAAGAGTAACCCAGTGGAGTATTTTTCTGTCATGTACTCAATGCCTGTCTGGTTAATTGAACATTGGATGAAGGAGAATCGCGATGTGGAACCAATTCTTCAGGGACTTCTTCAGGAACATCCATTAACCATACGTCTGAAAGAGACTTTATCCGAAGTAGAAAAAGGACAAGTGTTTCAGGAGTTTGAGGAACAAGGCATTACGGCTTCCCCTCAGATACATCCATGTTCCTTTGCGTTACAAAATTGCAATGGAATTGCACGTTTAAAGGGATTTCAGGAAGGGTTTTTTACCGTGCAAGACCCATCTAGTATGTTTGTTGCCACAGTTGCCGATCCAAAACCTGGAAGTTATGGAATCGATGTATGTGCTGCCCCTGGTGGAAAAACCATTCATTTGGCGGAACTTTTAGGAGAACATGGACAAGTGGATGCCTTTGATGTATCGGATTACAAATTGGAACAGATACAGGCAAATATCGACCGAATGAAAACAAGAAATGTAAACACAGCTTGTCGGGATGCAAGAATACAAAAAGAGGATTTGATTGAAAAAGCCGATGTTGTGTTATGTGACATTCCCTGCTCTGGATTTGGAGTAATAGGTAAAAAGCGAGATATCAAATATCGTACAAAACCAGAAACCGTAAAAGAACTACTCCTTTTACAAAAGGAAATTGTTGACAATGTCCAGTCCTATGTAAAGCCAGGTGGAGTTCTGGTGTATAGTACCTGTACAATTAATCGACAAGAGAATGAAGATATGGTTGCGTATATCTTAAAAAATCATCCCTTTACACTGACTGATATAGATGCTTATCTTCCAGAAGAACTTCAATCAGAAACCACAAAAAAAGGATACCTTCAGTTTTTACCAGGTAAAACCGATGGATTCTTTCTTGCAAAATTTACGCGACAGAAACGTTAAATTTCTGGCAAAGTTATGGAGCCTTATGAATGAAATAATGAAAAAAAAAGATATCAAATCTTTGAACTTGATAGAATTAACTGAGGAAATGAAGAAGATAGGAGAAAAAAGTTTTCGTGCAAAACAGATTTACGACTGGATTCATGTAAAACTGGCGGATTCTTTTTCAGAAATGAATAATTTACCCAAACCATTACGAGAAACCTTAGAAGAGAACTATACACTGGTTTATTTGAAAAAAGAAGCTGAACAAATTTCGAAAACGGATGGAACCAGAAAATATCTCTTTGAACTTTATGATGGAAATGTTGTGGAAAGCGTTTGGATGAAGTATCATCATGGCAATAGTGTCTGTATTTCTTCCCAGGTGGGATGCCGCATGGGTTGCAAATTCTGTGCATCAACACTGGATGGCTTAGAACGCTCCCTGGAACCCTCAGAAATGCTGGATCAAATTTATCGGATTCAGAAACTGACAGGTGAGAGGGTAAGCAATATTGTGGTTATGGGAACAGGGGAACCACTGGATAATTATGAAAATCTTTTGAAATTCTTAGAATTAATAAGCAATGAAGATGGACTTCATATTAGCCAGCGAAACATTACAGTATCAACCTGTGGAATTGTTCCGAACATGAAAAAACTTGCAGATGAGGCCTTACAGATAACATTAGCACTTTCTCTTCATGCAACCACAGATGAAAAACGAAAGTTATTAATGCCGATAGCTAATCGATACTCTCTTACAGAGTTGATTGATGCCTGTCAGTATTATTTTCATAAAACAGGCAGAAGAATTACCTTTGAATATGCACTGGTTGGTGGAGTAAATGATACAGATCAGGATGCAAATGAGTTAATTACGTTAATCAGACAGGTAAACTGTCATGTCAATCTCATCCCTGTAAATCCCATTGCAGAACGGGATTATGTGGAAAGCGATCGTAGTCATATTTTGAACTTTAAAAATAAACTTGAAAAAAACAAAATTAATGTTACTATTAGAAGGGAAATGGGTCGGGATATAGATGGAGCATGCGGACAGCTTCGCAGACGACACAGAAAAGAGTAGCAACAGGAGGTACCAAGGGTGCTAAAGACATTTTCTTTAACCGATATAGGTAAAAAGAGATCATTAAATCAGGATTATGTATTTACTTCAGAGACAGCCATTGGAAATCTGCCCAATCTTTTTATTGTTGCAGATGGAATGGGGGGAGCCAACGCGGGTGACTTTGCTTCCAAGTATACCGTGGAAGTTATTACCGAGGAAATTGCTGCCTGTAAAGATGACAATCTAGAAGAAATTATTAGAAAAGCGGTAACCACCGCAAATCAAAAGCTTAGACAAAAAGCCATGGAACTTGAAGAATTGTCCGGTATGGGTACCACGGTAGTAGTCGCAACTTGTCAGGAAAAGCTATTAACCATTGCCAATGTGGGAGATAGCAGACTGTATATTGTAAATGAAGAGATTAGCCAGATTACCAAAGATCATTCCCTGGTTGAAGAGATGGTGAGACTTGGAGGGTTATCGAAAGAGCTTGCCAGAAGCCATCCAGATAAAAATATTATTACCCGTGCCATTGGTGCTACGGATGACCTTCATATCGACTTTTTTAACGTAAACATAAAAAAGGGCGATATGATTTTATTGTGTTCTGATGGACTCACAAATATGTTGGAAGACGATCAAATACATGAAATTCTAAAATCTCAAGCAAGTATTGCTAGGAAGGCTGAACAATTAATTGAAGCAGCCAATGGTAATGGTGGAAGAGATAATATTGCAGTTATTTTGATAGAGCCATTTGCTTAAAGTTAAACAAGGAGATTAAGATGATAAAAATAGGTATGCTAATCGGTGACCGCTATGAAATTATGGAAAAAATCGGAACAGGTGGAATGTCTGATGTCTATAAAGCAAAATGTCACAAACTCAATCGCTTTGTAGCTGTTAAGGTTTTAAAACAGGAATTTAGCGAAAATACAAATTTTGTTTCAAAGTTTCGGATTGAAGCACAGGCAGCAGCTGGGCTTATGCATCCCAATATTGTAAATGTTTACGATGTTGGTGAAGACGAAGGAATATACTATATTGTTATGGAATTAGTAGACGGCATAACATTAAAAAAATACATAGAAAAAAAAGCCAGACTATCGGTGAAGGAAGCAATTAGTATTGCAATTCAGATTTCACTTGGTATCGAAGCAGCCCATAACAACCATATTATTCATCGAGATATTAAACCTCAGAACATCATTATTTCAAAAGAAGGAAAAGTAAAGGTAACGGACTTTGGTATCGCTAAGGCAGCAACCAGCAATACCATTACTTCTAATGTGATGGGAAGTGTGCATTATACGTCACCTGAACAGGCAAGAGGAGGATATAGCGATGAGAAGAGTGATATATATTCTCTTGGTATAACTTTATTTGAAATGCTTACAGGAAGGGTTCCTTTTAATGGAGAAACAACGGTTGCAATTGCAATTAAACACATTCAGGAGCCTATGCCATCACCTAGGGACTTTGTACCTGAAATACCACTGAGTATTGAGCAGATTGTTTTAAAATCTACCCAAAAGAGTCCAGACAAACGATATCAGAGTATGGTGGAACTGGTAGAAGATTTGAAGCGTTCCTTGGTAACACCAGATGAGGATTTTGTAAGAATCATCGATGATGAGAACTATGGGGGAACTAAAGTTGTTGCAGCTAGTGATGCGGTGCAAATTAAGAGAAGTTCCTCAAATCTAAATACTGAAAAATTAAGATTAAGTGAAGCGGAAAAAGCTCAAAAAGAGCGACTTGCTCAAAAACAACAATTGAAACATACTGGTGCAATCAAACATGTGAAAGAAACGAATCATAGCCAAGAGGCAGATGAACTTTCAGAAGAAGATGATTTTGACCCAAGAGTTGAAAAAATTACAACCATTATTGTGATTGCCATTGCTGTTTTAATCGGAATCTTGGTATTGGTACTGGTTGCACGTTGGGCTGGTGTTTTTGGTGGCAAAGAGGTAGCTGAGGAAATTGTTACAGAGC
>CANRGO010000105.1 GCA_947630125.1 uncultured Lachnospiraceae bacterium
TATACGTATAATCTTGTATATTGTATCATATTTTCTGTATAAATGTAAACGCACTTTGCTTTTCGGGCAAAAAAAACGAGGCAGTTTAGCCGCCTCGTTTCTCATCCTTTTTGCTTCGTTATAAAGAACTCATATAAATTACCAAGTGCTTTTGCCAAAACCTGTTTTTCAGCATCATCTAATTCAGCAACGATAGAATTAATCATCTCTTGATGAAATTTTTGATGATGAAAGTAGGCTTTTTGACCCTTTTCAGTGAGAGAAACCAAAACCACTCTTCGGTCTTCTTCTGAGCGAATTCGATTCACATAGCCCTTCTTCACAAGACTATTCATGGAAATGGTTAAGGTACCTGTTGTAACCGCCAGCATTTTCGCTACTGTCGTCATGTTTTTACAGTCCTTAGGTCCAATTGCTTCCATGACATGCATGTCATTTGTTGTAACATCTATGTATTCATCCGTTCGTATGGCTGTCTCTTCTATGGCATTGATATTTCGAAAAAGCTTCACAAAAAGCTCATTCAAGATGTGATTAATATCCAATTTCATACCTCCGGTTGCTTCTTAACTACAATTTACTTATTTATTATAGTATACAAGCGAAGGTTAAGCAACGACTAAAATTCTTAGTATTGGAGTTTTATTCACTGAAAACGTATGTTTATGTAAGAAAGTATTTCCTCCACGCATTTTTCAAATCCCAATTTGGAACTATCTAGGCAAAGGTCATAGTTTCTGGCATCGTTCCACTGTTTCCCAGTATAATAAGTATAATAATCAGCTCTATATTTATCCGTTTTTGCAATTAACTTTTCCACATCTTTTTCTGAACCGCCATTAACTTCCATGGCCTTTTCAAAACAGAAAGGATGTGGTGCATGGACAAATACACGAACTACATGATCCATATCTTTTAAAACAAAATCAGCACATCTTCCTATAATGACACAGGATTCTTCTTTTGCAAGTTCTTTGATTACTTTTGCCTGGTAATTGAATAAATTATCATTGGAAACAAATTCATCACTTTCAGGGGGAATTAATTGTCCCTTATATATCTTAGAACTGATGCGAAAAAGTGGACTACTTTTCAGTTTTTCATCGACTTCTCCAAACATACCCTCATCAATTCCACTGATATCGGATGCCAGGCGCATGATATTTCTGTCATAACATGGTATATTCAAACGTTTTGCTAACATTTCCCCAACAGTTTTACCACCACTTCCATAATGTCTTGATATCGTAATTACGACTTGTTTCATGTACGAAAACCTGCCTTTCTACTCTCCGAGATAAGCTTTTTTAATAGAATCATTATTCATTAGTTCTTTGGCATTTCCTGACAATACAATATTTCCTGTTTCTAATACATATGCTCTGTTTGCTATAGAAAGTGCCTTCTTTGCATTCTGTTCTACCAAAAGAACTGTGGTTCCCTGGGCACTTACTTCTTTAATAATATCAAATATTTCATTCACAAAGATAGGTGATAATCCCATAGAAGGCTCATCCATCAATATGATTTGAGGATGACTCATTAAAGCTCTTCCCATTGCTAACATCTGCTGTTCCCCACCACTTAGGGTACCTGCTAACTGATTCCGTCTTTCCTGAAGTCTTGGGAAGCGTTTGTAGACTTTTTTTAAGGTTTCCTGAATTTCATCTTTATCTTTTCTTGTATAGGCACCCATGATCAGATTTTCATATACCGATAGCTGTGCAAACACTCGTCTTCCTTCCGGTACATGTGCCATTCCAAGTGAAACTATTTTGTAGCCCTGTGTTTTTGTAATATCTTTCCCCTGAAACATTATATTTCCCTGGGTAGATGGAATAAGTCCTGTGATTGTATGTAAAATAGTTGTTTTACCTGCTCCATTGGCTCCAATCAAAGCGATAACTTCTCCTTGATTTACTTCAAAGGATACTCCATGTATTGCTTTAATCATTCCATATGACACATGCAAATCTTTTACCTCTAATAATGCCATGTAAACCTCCTATTCTCCCAAATATGCCGTAATTACTTTAGGATCATTTAATACATCTGATGTTTTTCCGCTGATTAACACTTCACCAAAGTTCAGTACGGTTAATTTTTCACAGATTCCAGCTACAAGCTTCATATCATGTTCAATTAGCAAAATAGTCATGTGAAATTCTTTTTGAACAAACTGAATGGTCTCCATCAGTTCTGCCGTTTCATTGGGATTCATACCAGCAGCTGGTTCATCCAATAACAGAAGTTTTGGATTGGTTGCAAGTGCTCTGGCAATTTCTAATTTTCGCTGTTGTCCATAGGGTAAATTACTGGCTTTATAATGACTATATCCATCTAAATTGAACACCTTCAAAAGTTCCATTGCTTTTTCATTCATCTGCTTTTCTATTTGAAAATATCTGGGAAGCCTGAAAATTCCTTCCAATGTGGAGTAGTGATACTGATTATGTAGGCCAACTTTTACATTATCAAGAACCGATAGTTGCTTAAACAAACGAATATTTTGAAAGGTTCTTGCTATTCCTGCCTTATTAACATCGATGGTTTTATAAGATGTTATATTTTTTCCATCTAAAAATATACTTCCTTCTCCTGGTTTATATACTCCTGTTAAAAGATTAAAGAGAGTAGTTTTTCCGGCTCCATTTGGACCAATCAAGCCATAGAGTTCTCCCTCTTGAATCTGAATATTAAAATTATTCACTGCTCGTAAACCACCGAAGGAAATGCCTAAATTTTTAACTTCTAATAATGCCATATTGTTTAAACCTCCTTCTTTGGTTTCTCTTTTAGGTACGTAGAAAGGGTAAAATACTTTTTACGGAACTGGATTGCTTTTGGACTCTGACCGAATAACATCATAAATATCAGGACTAATGCATAAAACAACATACGGTTTTCACTTACAAAGGGGCTGACATTTCGAAGTAGTTCTGGTAACAACGTCAAAATTATGGCTGCAATCATACTTCCCTGAATATTTCCTATTCCACCAAGAACTACAAATACCAAAATCATGATTGACATGTTATATCCAAAATTCTTTCCTGTTGCAGTTAATGTTGCAAGATTATGTGCATACAGTACACCAGCTGCTCCTGCAAAGGCTGCCGATATAGAAAATGCAAGTAGTTTATATTTTGTTATATTAAGTCCAATAGATTCCGCCGCAATACGATTGTCACGAATTGCCATAACTGCTCTGCCTGCTCTGGAATGAATAAAATTCTGAATCACTAGAACTGTGACAAAAAGTAATAAAATACTTATAAAAAAGGTGGAATCCTTCGGTGTTCCGGTAATTCCCATGGCACCATTGATAATCACTTTTCCATCCGCTTCAAGACCTAGGTCTATGGAACTTTTTAAACTGATATGAAGTCCTCTGCTATCTTTTCCTATGTAAAGTACGTTTACAAGATTTTTTATAATCTCTCCAAATGCAAGTGTTACTATGGCCAGATAATCTCCTCGTAATCTCAAAACCGGAATTCCAATAAGCAAGCCTGCCACTCCAGCAAAGAATACTCCAAATAAAATAGCCAGAAAAAATCTTAGATATCCATTGGTAAAGATTTGCTGGGTAACCTGTGTAAAAAACGCTCCTGAAAAAGCACCTACACACATAAAGCCAGCATGCCCTAAACTTAATTCACCAAGAATTCCTACCGTAAGATTTAACGACGCTGCTAATACCGCATAAATACATAGAGGAATTAAAAGTCCCTGAAACAGACTCGAAATACTGCCTCTTTGTATCATCCAGTTTACGATCACATATACTGCAAGAATGACAGCATAGGTGGTATAATTTCTAATTATTTTGTTGATTCGTAATTTCTTCATCATTCCCTCTTTTTCTGTGGCATATGCCAGCTCATCCATTCATTTTAAACTTACACTTTTTCCTGAATTTTCTTTCCAAGAATACCCGTAGGTTTAACCAAAAGTACAAGGATTAAAACCCCAAACACGATGGCATCTGCCATTTGGCTTGAGATATAGGCTTTGCTAAGATTTTCAATAACCCCAAGAAGAATTCCACCCAGCATTGCTCCAGGTATAGAACCAATTCCACCAAACACTGCTGCCACAAAAGCTTTGATACCAGGCATAGCACCTGTCTGAGGTGTTAGTGTTGGATATGCAGAACAAAGCAGCACGCTTCCGATTGCTGCAAGTGCTGAACCAATTGCAAAGGTAAATGCTATGGTTCCGTTTACATTCACTCCCATTAACTGTGCTGCCCCTTTATCTTCAGAAACAGCAAGCATTGCTCTTCCCGATTTTGTGTTTCTGATAAAATAAGAAAGTACAACAACAATAACAATACCTACAACGATCGTAACCATTGTTTCACCAGAAATAACCAACGCTCCATCTGCTAACTTTAAGGCAGGAACATTAATCAGAGACTGAAAGGATTTTGGATTGGATGTAAAAATCAACAATGCCAAATTTTGTAATAGGTAACTAACTCCGATTGCAGTAATTAAAACGGCAAGTGGTGCTGCCATACGCAGAGGTCTGTAGGCCAGTCTCTCTATGGTCACCCCAAGTACTGTACATGCAATTACAGCTATTAAGATACCAATAAAAGGATGTACGCCCAATGCAAAAACAAGCTGAAAAATTACATATCCCCCTACCATAATTACATCTCCATGGGCAAAATTAAGCATTTTGGCTATTCCATAAACCATGGTGTATCCAAGAGCTATAATTGCATATACACTACCCAAACTAATTCCATTAATAAAATAGGATAAAAAACTCATAGAAACCTCCAAACCCGCTTCTTTTGCGGATAACATTTCATCTAAAGTGAAGTTAAGTATAACACAGGCTAAAAAAACTGTGCAACTACTCTGAAAACAAAAAGAGGGTTGCCAATTGACAACCCTCGATCAGGTTTTCGTACATTACATTGCTACATATACACCGTCAACAATTTTAACAGCTTTAGGAGCTTTGTTTACTTCACCATCTTCTGTCCAAGTCATACCAAGTCCAGTTGTACCGTCAATTGTAATGGTAGTCATAGCTGCTTTCATAGCTTCTGAAATATCAGAAACGCTCATATCAGCAGTGATTGCGCCAGCTTCTGCTGCTGCTTTGATGATATAAATTGCATCATATGCATCTGCTGCAAACTGGTTTGGAGTTTCTCCAAATGCAGATACATAACTATTTACAAAGTTTACGGTAAGTTCGTCAGTTGCATCTGCTGCAAATGGTGTTAATAACATTACGCCTTCTGCAAGTGCTGTATCAAAACCTTCCACTGAAAGAATTCCATCAAGTCCATCACAACCAAAGAACATTGGTGCAAAATCAGCTGCTTTTGCCTGTCCTAAAATAAGCGCTGCTGTATCATAGTAAATTGGAAGGAATACTAATTCTGCGCCAGCATCCTTTGCTTTTTGAATCTGTACTGAGAAATCAGATTTGCTATCTTCTGTAAAAGCTTCCGCTGAAACGATTTCAAAATTCTGATTTGCTGCTTCTGACTGGAATTTTTCATAAATACCAGTTGAATATACATCTGAGCTGTTATAAATAACAGCTACTTTTGTTGCAAGTGAATTCATACCAATATACTGTGCTGCAGCTGTTCCCTGCATAGGATCTGAGAAGCAAACACGAAATGCATTTGGATACTGAGTACATGCAACTGCAGAACCTGAAGGTGTAAGCTGATACATATTATCTGTGTTTGTTAAATCAGCAACTGCGATACTAGGTGTACTGGTTACTGTTCCCATTAACATCTGCATACCCCAGTCTTTTAAAGTATTGTAAGCATTGATTGCCTTTTCAGCATCATGTTCATCATCCTGAAAATTAAATTCAATCTGCACACCATTAATTCCACCTGCTGCATTGATTTCATCCACTGCAAGCTGTGCTCCATTTTTTACAGCAATACCATATACAGCTGCTGCACCACTGATTGGTCCAATTCCACCAATTTTAAATGCTGTTTCTGTAGTTGTTGCTGTCTCTGTGGTTGTTTCTGTTGTTTCTTCTGTAGTTGTTGTTTCTGTGGTTGTAGCTTCTTCTGTATCTGTAGTAGCTCCACATCCAATTACGGAAACCATAACGAGAGACAATGCCAAACATAAACTAATAAATTTTTTCATAGTAAATCTCCTCCTGTAAAAATAATTCCATTTATAAAAATGGTTAGTGAAAAAGAGAGCTTTCCCTTTGAAAACGCTCTCCTTTGTCGCTTTAACGCAATAATAAGCAAAAATACCCCATTTGTCAACATTTTTATTACTCGTTTGATTTCAAAGATTCAGCCATATGAATTCTTTCTAGTTTAAAATACATCACAATATTGACAATGAGTGCAAATAAAAATGTTAAAAGAACACTATACAAAAAACTTGCAGGAAGTATTTGCACTTGAAAATTTATTGCATCCACATTAATGTTATACATTACATATCGATGTAAAAAATATCCTCCAACAAGTCCTGAAAAAGATCCTATGATTGTGAGCAATAAATTTTCTCTAAAAACATAAGATACTGTTTCCATAGGCAAAAAGCCCAAGACTTTTATTGTCGCTATTTCCCTGATTCTTTCTGTAATGTTGATATTGGTCAAATTATAAAGCACAATAAAAGCCAGCCCACCTGCACTAAAAATTACTAATAGAACAATATAATCAAGACTTACCATCATATCGCGAAATCTATCTTTGATTGTTTCATTTACGGCCGTAGAAGTGATTTCTGATAGGTCCATAAATGTAGTGGCTGCCTGATAAGCATCCTGATCTTCTTGCAAAATTCCATAGATTGCTTTATATGCAGGTTCCTTTCCAAAAGCCTCCTGGTACGTTTCTTTGGAAATATATCCATAGTTAAAAATAAAGTTCTCATTAAATCCCTGAATGGTCAGTTCCATTTGATTTCTATCTTCGTCTTGCAGGATAATCGTATCTCCCACTTCCAGATTATATTTTCTTGCATATTTATCATTTAAAATGATAGAACCTTGTTCTGGTTCAAGAAGTTGTTCTCCTTTTTTGGTATGAAGATCTAGATAGTTCGATAATTGGTCCATGGATTCTGGAATAATAAGGCTTAAAGGAATATTTTTGTTTT
>CANRGO010000106.1 GCA_947630125.1 uncultured Lachnospiraceae bacterium
TTTTTTTGACTAACGATATCTGAACCAATGACATCCATAATCTGGTTTGAAACAAGTTGAATCGACTCAAGCATAACTTGCTGAAACTGATTACTAATTGACAGTTGATTTAAATTTTCAATTGTTACAGGAATATCTAGTTGATGCAATTTTAAGATATCTGGAAGATTACCTGCTGTTTCATTTTGGAAAAGCACAAGATCTTTATATACTTCCTGTAAAGATACTTTATCGATTGGCATCCCCTGACTCATAAGAAACGTAACCATTTTCTCTGTTGTGGGATTTAATTCCAGATTTGCAGCTTCCAGAGCTTTTAATATGCTTGGATCCTTGGATAGATTTTCAAAAAGAGGTCGCAAAAGTAACGTTTGAGAATTGGGGTTTTTCATAACTTCAAAGGAAAGTAGTTGCCCTTTGCTATAATTATGTTCTTTCTCTAGCAGCGCGTGTAGTAAAAAATTTTGATTTAAGCCAAGTTGAATTTCCTTACCATTCACAGAAAGCACCTCACCTGTAATGATTTGTCCAATACTTAAAGATAAGGTGGATGATTTTTGGCCAATTTGAACAGGCTCTTTCCCTGAAAGAAGCGCTTGTTCTGTTGTTTTCTGGTATTCATATCCTTGTAATTTCATACAATCACCCTACTAGATTTTTAATAAATGTTTTACGATGGATTGGCGAAGGACCATAAATTCGAAGAGCATCTATATGATCTTTGGAACCATAACCTTTATTTGATGAAAATCCATATTCTGGAAATATCATATCATAATCTTTCATCATACGATCTCTGGTTACCTTCGCAAGTACACTAGCGGCTGCAATCGATACACTTTTGGCATCTCCTTTAATGATTGGAACCTGTTTCACTTTAACGCCTGGAATTGTCACAGCATCATTTAGTAAAATATCAGGTACAACATTAAGTTTCGAAATGGCTTCTCTCATTGCCTCATAAGTAGCTTGTAATATATTGATTTCATCTATTCGTTCTGGCGAAACAAAACCTAGTCCATACGTGATTGCCTCTTCCAGAATCCGATCATATAATTCTTCTCTTCTATTTTCGGTTAGTTTCTTCGAATCGTTTAGATATAATAACTGACTATCCTTTTTTAATATAACAGCACCAGCAACCACAGGTCCGGCTAATGGTCCTCTTCCAACTTCATCAATCCCACAAATAAAAGGCAACGTATGATATTCCTTTTCATAGACCTTCATTTGTTCAAGGCGCATAATTTCTTTATCATAAGCAACCATTCTTTTTTTTGCTTTTACCAATTCCTGTTTTATAGTTGCTCTCTCATCATCTTGAAATTGCTTAATCAATGAATCCAACTCATGGATATCTGCAGATTGAAAAAGTATTTTTATTTGCTGAATCTTCAACTCTATCATAATTGAAATCCACCTTCCTTTATAACATCGGATGTTGTTCTTTATTGATGTTTTAAAATTCCAAATTTTGATAAAGGCCAAATTCTTAAGAAAGCACGACCCATGATATCATCCCGTTTAATATTACTTACTGCACTTTCTCTACTGTCTGTTGAATGATTACGATTGTCTCCAAGTACAAAATACTCATCTTCAGCTAGTATAATAGGTTCCATTGCATTTCCTGGATCTTTGATTACTTCTGCTCCATATGATTCAGAAAGAATCTCACCATTCACATAAATATGACCTAATAAATCAATTTGAATAGTTTCACCAGGCAAACCTATAATTCGTTTAATATAATAAGTATCTTCTTCATAAAGATACGGAAATACAATAATATCAAATCGTTCTGGATCTCGTAAGCGATATGTTATTTTATCAACAATCAAATTGTCTTGATCTGACAACGTTGTTTCCATACTACTACCTTTCACAACGGTTCTTTGACCTATATATTCAATCACAAAATAAGTTACAATCAAAACAGCCAGAAGGTAAAGGGATGTTGATAGTATTTCTTTTATAATTTTATTTGCTTTCATTTGGCTCCCTTCTATCAGCTGAAAATTCTAATGTAATTCGTCCAAGCCTACCACTACGAAAATCATCGATAAATAAATTTGCTGCTCTTTTATAATCAATTTCTTCTGCCTTCATAAAACAGCCTCTCGTTCTTCCTATCTGCAGGAGAACCTCTTCTGCTTTCATTCCTTCGATTGGAAATCCGTAGCGTTCTGATATAGCATTTGGATAGGTTTTCATTAAATGACGAATCAAGTCCAAGGCCATCTCTTCCATAATGATAATATCATCATTGATAGTACCGATGAAGGCTAATTTCATACCGATTATCTGATCCTCAAACTTTGGCCATAAAATTCCAGGGGTATCTAAAAGTTCCATGGATTTATTTAACTTAATCCATTGTTTTCCTTTGGTAACACCTGGTTTGTTTCCTGTCTTTGCTGCTGCTCTTTTTGCAAAAGAATTGATAAATGTTGATTTTCCAACATTCGGAATACCAACAACCATAGCCCTAATGGGACGGTTTAAAATGCCTTTTCTTTTGTCTCTTTCTAATTTTTCTTTACAGGCTTCTAATACCATGGTTTGAATTTGTTTCATTCCATTTCCACTTTTTGCATTTAATTCTATAACAAAAAAACCCTTGTTTTTAAAATACTCCATCCATCTATGATTTTCTTTTGGATCTGCCAAATCCGATTTGTTAAGTAAAATCAAACGAAATTTATGTTGTCCAAGTTTATCAACATCTGGATTACGACTACTCAAGGGAACTCTGGCATCCACCAATTCTATAATTAAATCTACTAATTTTATATCTTCCTGCATCATACGTTTTGCTTTTGTCATATGACCAGGGTACCACTGATAATTCATTATTTACACCATATCTTCCTATCAATTTTTGAAGTTTAAACTACCAACTTTTTACAAATCCTAAAGAATCCTCTATTGTAGAAAAATGAAACCATATTTTTCCTATAATATATTCTATTTTCACTGGCCCTATATTTCCATAACGGCTATCTTCACTATTATTACAATTATCACCAAGAACAAAATACTCATCTTTTCCAAGTTTCATTTCTTCACTAATCATACCAGAATCCGCTATTTTATCATATTGGACAGAAAAATTAGACAATTGATTGTTTACATAAAGTTTTCCATCTTTTATTTGAAGTTTATCTCCCGGTACAGCTACAACTCGTTTTGCATACAAATGTGTGTTTTCATTTCCATTTGGCTGAAAAACCACAACATCTCCAACTTGTGGATTTGAAATCAAATATTGAAATCGATTAATCAATACTTCCTGTCCATTATAAAGAGTTGGTTCCATGGATACACCAATAATACTGGTTTTCATTCCGATGGTAAACACTAGTAAAAAAGCTATTAGAACCATCACTACCGAACCTGCAAGTACCGAAATGACATCCTTGACAATTTCTGGATTTATTTTCTTTTTTTTATGATAGAAATTGAGTCCATGATGTTTTGCCATGGTTACCTCTCCTTTGCATATTAATTTCATATCTTGTTGTATTATAGCATATTATATTCTATTAAAAAAGGGACACATACAAATGTATTTGTCCCTTCGCTTACTATCTTGATGATAATGCTTCTTTAACTTTTGCTTTTTTACCAACGCGATCTCTTAGGTAAGTTAATTTTGCTCTTCTTACTTTACCTTTTCTTATCACTTCAACTTTTTCAACATTTGGAGAATGAACTGGCCATGTTTTTTCAACGCCAACACCATTAGAAGCTTTTCTAACTGTGAAAGTTTCTTTTACTCCGCCACCCTGTCTTTTTAAAACAGTTCCTTCGAAAATCTGAATTCTTTCACGATTTCCTTCTTTGATTTTACCATAAACTTTAACAGTATCTCCTACGTTAAAATCTGCAACAGATTCTTTTAATTGTTCTGTTTCAATACTTTTAATAATATTACTCATTGTGCGCCTCCTTATTTTTACGGATGTTCTTAATACACTTGGTAACAGCGGACCATCTCCTTTTTTCGCAACATAGGTACTATATCACAAGGATATCTAAAAAGCAAGTATAATTTTATTTTTTATGTTCCTTCAAATACTTCTCATATAAATCAGGGCGAAAATGTTTTGTTCTTTCCAATGACTGATGAAATCTCCATTCCTCAATCTTTTTATGATTACCACTCATAAGAACTTCTGGGACTTTTTTCCCTCTCCATTCTTCTGGTCTGGAGTATTGTGGATATTCCAGTAGATGATTATGAAAGGATTCTGTTACTGCAGAATCTTCATTATTTAAAACTCCGGGCACAAGTCTGGATACCGCATCTACTACAACCATTGCAGCAAGTTCTCCACCAGTAAGCACATAATCTCCAAGAGAAACATAATCGGTTACAATCTCTTCTAAAACTCGTTCATCGATTCCTTCGTAATGACCACAAATAAGTACAAGGCTCTCTTCTTTTGATAATTCTCTGGCTAAATTCTGACAAAAGGGAACTCCTTGAGGACATAGATAAATCACTCTTGGTTTGAAAGTTTCTGGCATACTATTTTTTACTGCCAAATATGCATCATAAACCGGCTGTGCCTGCATAAGCATACCAGCACCTCCACCATAGGTATAATCATCAACTTTTTTATGTTTATTCGTTGTGTAGTCTCTTATATTATAGGTGTTTAAAGAAATGCATTCTTTTTCAATCGCTTTTCCAATAATACTTGTATTTAATCCTTGTTCAATCATTTCAGGAAATAAAGTCAAAATATGAAATTCCATAAATCCTCCCATACTATCTATCTTAATCCTTCTAACAAATGAACTAACATAGTTCTTTCTACTATATTAACCTCTAAAATACAATCCTTAATTGCAGGTATTAAAATTTCTTTATTTTCCTTGGTGGTAACAACATATACATCATTTGCCCCGGTTTCTAATACATCTGTCAAAATTCCAAGGTCTTCATTTTCATCCGTTTTTACGCTTATATCAATTAAATCTGCAATAAAATACTCATCTTTTTCAAGTTTTACAGCATTATCTCTTGTTACTAGAATAGACTTACTTTTAAATCGCTCCACTTCATTTATATCCTGGAACTCTTTGAATTTTAAGATGACCATTTTCTTAAAAAATTTAACTTGCTCTATATGAATTTCCATTTTTTCTGTTCCAAGATCGATATACGCAGACTTTAACTTTGTAAATCGCTTTGCATCATTTGTTGTAGGAAATACTTTTACTTCTCCTTTAATTCCATGTGTTGAAGCAATAATTCCAACTTGTAAATAATTATCTTCCATCTTTTTTCCTATCTGGGCACTCTTGCACCTGCAAATAATCTTTTTCTACAAAAAAGGAACACCCAGTTACAGAGTGTTCCTTATGCTTAAACAATTTCTACATCAATCTTACGGTTATCTTTGGTCGATGCAGCTTTTACAACAGAGCGAATAGCTTTTGCAATTCTACCCTGTTTTCCAATCACTTTACCCATGTCAGAAGCTGCTACATGTAATTCAATGGATACAGATTTACCATTCACATTTTCTGTTACGACAACCTCATCTGGATTATCAACAAGAGCCTTTGCAATAACTTCAACTAATTCTTTCATAATCCACCTCCAAAAAGTGATATGAATGCTATTTTTCAATTCCTGCTGCTTTGAAGATTTTTGCTACTACTTCTGTTGGCTGTGCACCCTGTGCTAACCATTTTTTTGCTAATTCTTCGTTAACTTTGAATTCGCTTGGATTTTTGTTTGGATCATAAGTTCCGATTTCTTCGATTGATTTACCATCTCTAGAAGTTCTTGAATCTGCTACTACGATTCTATAGAAAGGAGCTTTTTTCTGACCCATTCTTCTTAATCTGATTTTAACTGCCATGTTTTTTCACCTCCGCGTTACACGTTCATTATTTATATGCGAAACCCAGATTTTCTGGGATATCGTTAAAGTAAAAGTTCTGAAAGAACTTGTTAAAAAGGGAAACGTCCTCCAAATGATGACTTTCCTTTTTTCCCGAAACCACCCATTAATTGCGGCATTTGTTTCATCATTTTTTGTGATTGTTCAAATTGTTTAATGAACCGATTTACAACTGCTATATCAACTCCTGCACCTTTTGCAATACGATGCTTTCTACTTGGATTTAATAGTTTAGGATTTTGTCTTTCCTTTTGCGTCATACTTAAGACAATTGCTTCCATCTTAGCCATCTGCTTCTCATCTACCATGCCTTCAATATCTGCTGCTTTCGCGCCCATACCCGGGAGCATACCCATAATAGAAGCTAAACCACCCATATTTTTCATTTGTTTCATGGATTCTAGATAATCTTCAAAATCAAACTTCCCTTTTTTCATACGAGAAGCCATTTCTTTTTCTTTTTCCTGATCAATGGTTATATTAGCCTGTACTTTATCAATTAAAGAAAGTACATCTCCCATTCCAAGAATTCTACTTGCCATACGATCTGGATAAAAAGGTTCTAAATCATTTAATTTTTCACCATTTGCTATATAAAGAATAGGTTTTCCGGTAACAGCTTTTACAGATATAGCTGCACCACCTCTGGTATCTCCATCCATCTTTGATAAAATAATTCCATCCAGACCAATTTTATCATCGAATTCTTTTGCTACATTAACAGCATCCTGACCTGTCATTGCATCTACAACTAATAGAGTCTTATGAACATCGACCTGTTGTTTAAGCTCAATCAACTCATCCATCATAGTTTCATCAATATGAAGACGTCCTGC
>CANRGO010000107.1 GCA_947630125.1 uncultured Lachnospiraceae bacterium
GCCTTCACCCACGCATCCTATTTTACACTTCGCTCTGGTGGCAATACCATTATCACCTTCCTATTTGATAGTGTTTACGTTTGGACAGTGGCTATACCAGTGACATTTTTATTAGTTAAATTTACCGCGCTTCCCATAATTACCCTCTATTTTCTCTCACAACTTACAGAAGTAGCAAAATGTACGGTTGGTTTTATCTTTATCAAAAAGGGAATCTGGCTTAATAAATTTGTAGACTAAAAAGCAGGCTGTCAAGAAACAGCCTGCTTTTCTTAGTTTTTTTGAATTAGTTCAACAACCCCAGCAAAAGCACCAAATAAAATACCAACGATTGGAAATAAAATCCAGCTAATGTGCCAATCATTACCAAGGAAACTCCATGCAAGAAAGACTACGACTGTAAGTGGCCACACAATGGCTGCAACGATACTTACTACTTTATTTTCTTTGTTCCTTTCAGGAGAAAACTCGCCAACCTTCAATAATCTTTGATATGTTTCCATTTCCATCCCTGAAACAACAAATAAGTACACTGCAATTCCTATCATAATTAGGAGAGATGCTACACCGATTGCGCCCCCTAAATCAGTTCCTGTAAAAGTTGCAATGGTGATTAAGACCATAGGTGACAATACGCACAACATAACACCTGCTACAATCAGAATTACGTAGCTAAGCTGATAAGATTCTTTCCTTTTTTCCACCCAATTTCTTGTACTCGTTGAAATTTCAACTTCTTCTTTTTCAATAAATTCATATTTTTCAAGCATCAGCCCACTTATGATTAAGGTTCCAATGCCAGCTGCAAGTAAAATAAAAAATGGTATCAGAGGCAATGCAGATGATAATTCATTGATGTTTACTGACATGGATCGAATATTGAATAATTCAACTTTTTCCAAAACAACTCCTGACAAAATAAGTACAGCTACTGCTGCCAGAATAAGAAATACACCAATTCCTATGAATTTACTCCATCTTTTTTGATTATAAACCAAATCTTCGACTTCTGTTTGAGACAAAAATCTTCCTTTTTTTGCTGCAGGCTTTTCTACTCCCAGCTCTTTTAAAAGTTCATCAATGTTACCAAAATTTGAAATCACCATCCCTATTGCTTCATTTTCGCTGTGCCCTTCACGTTTTAATTCCATATACTTTTCTTCCATGTTATTGTATAGGTCTTGTTTTAATCGTAGCACTTCTTCATTCACACCAACGTTGCAAAATAAATTTTCCAAATAATTTTTAATTGTATCCATAATACCAACCTTTCCGCTGTATTCCTTACAGACTTGTTTCAATAAATTTCTCAACTACTTCTTTTGTTACAAACCATTCTTCACATTTTTCTTGATAATACGCTCTTCCCAATGGGGTTATCCGATAATAGGTACGTCGTTTCCCATTGGTTTCATCTCCATAAAACGATTCTATGTATTGATTTTTCTCTAGTCTGGAAAATGCTGAATATAGAGTTGTCTCCTTCATGATGTATTGCTCTTTCGTTAACTCTCTAATGTTTTTAGAAATCTCATATCCATAGGATGGATCTTTTAGGAGTAGAAATAAAATTATGGTATCATTATATCCACGAATCACATCACTACTAATCAATTGATGACCTCCTCACTTATTAATTTCTAGTACTATTTAAATTACTACGTCTGATATACTATGTCTGTCGTAGTAATAATAACAAAATTACTACGACAGGTCAAGTACTTATTTAAAAAAAATAAAATTATCTTAAACTTCTGTTTTTTTAGTTAAATTTTTATCAATTTTTAGTTGTTTCAGTTGAATGAAAGATTAAAATAAGATAGAATTAATAAGGATTGAGAGACAGGAGGTAATGCTATGAAAGGAAGAGTTCATTCCTTAGAAAGTTTTGGAACAGTAGATGGACCAGGGGTTCGATTTGTCGTTTTTTTACAGGGTTGTCCCATGAGATGTGCATATTGTCATAATCCTGACACCTGGGAATTAAACGGTGGTATAGAGATGGATGCAGCTGAGATTATGAATCAATACGAGAGAAATCGCGGTTTTTATAGAGAAGGCGGCATTACTGTCACCGGTGGCGAACCACTCCTACAGGTTGAATTTATAACCGAGCTTTTTAAGTTAGCAAAAGAAAAAGATATCCATACCTGTATTGATACTTCAGGAATTACATATAGAAAAAATAATCTTGAATATACAAAAAAATTAGATCTACTCATGGAATATACGGATCTAATTATGCTAGACATCAAACATATCGATCCGGTAAAGCACAAAGAACTAACCGAACAACCCAATGATGGTATTTTAGAATTTGCTTCTTATTTGGAGCAAAAACAAATACCCACCTGGATTCGTCATGTTGTTGTACCAGGTTTAACTGATGATCCAACCTATTTATATCAACTGGGGTATTTTATCGGTCAGTTTAAAAATGTCAAAGCACTTGATGTTCTACCATATCATACCATGGGTATAAACAAATATGAGCAATTAGGTATGACGTATAAACTAGAAGGTGTCAAAGATATGAACAAATCAGATATCCCTGGTTTGAAGCAACATATTCTTGACGGAATTAAAGATCGAAGAAATGGTAAGTAGTTCCCTGCTTTTTATATAATTTAGCAAGTGGTAAATATATAATTTTACTTGTAATATCTTGCTTAATGTATTATTATTAGAAAGTAATTTGATATTATTTATCATTTAATTGTATGTAAGGAGGATTTGAAAAATGGCATATGTAATCAGTGATAGTTGTGTAAGTTGTGGAGCTTGCGAACCTCAGTGTCCAGTTGGTGCAATCAGCCAGGGAGATACACAGTATGAAATTGATGCAGCTTCTTGTATCGATTGTGGTTCTTGCGCAGGTGTTTGCCCTACAGGAGCAATCTCTCAGGAATAAGAATTTAGCATACGAAAAAAAGCATTCAACTTGAATGCTTTTTTTATTTTTGTCATTTTTACTTTTGCATATTTGCAAATTTTGTGTAATCTGGAAGCCACACAAGATTCACAGTACCAATCGGACCATTTCTCTGTTTTGCGATTATAATCTCAGATATATTTTTTAATTCCGTATCCTTATTGTAGTAATCGTCTCGATAGATAAACATAACAACATCGGCATCCTGCTCAATTGCCCCAGATTCACGTAAATCCGAAAGCATAGGTCTATGATCAGGTCTTTGTTCAACCGCACGTGAAAGCTGGGATAATGCCAACACTGGAACACTTAACTCTCTTGCAAGTCCCTTTAATGATCTAGATATTTCAGAGATTTCCTGTTGTCTGGATTCACTTCTTCCACTACCACTCATCAGCTGTAAATAGTCAATGATTATCATGGAAAGATTATGCTCTAGTTTATATTTTCGACACTTTGAACGAAGTTCTGCAATACTGATACCTGGAGTATCATCAATGATTAGATTACTCTTACCAATCACTCCTGCTGTTTCAATAAGTTTTTCCCATTCTGAGTCATTTAAATTACCCGTTCTTATGTGTTGAGAGTCAACCCTTGATTCCAAAGAGAATAGACGATTTACCAACTGTTCTTTTGACATTTCCAAACTAAAAATAGCAACACAGCGATTATCCTTAAATGCTACATGCTGAGCAATATTTAAGACAAAAGCGGTTTTACCCATGGAAGGACGGGCTGCAATTAAGACAAGATCTGAAGGTTGCATACCTGCTGTTTTATAATCCAAGTCAATAAATCCTGTTGGAATACCGGTAACAGCTCCTTTGTTCTTTGCCGCTTTTTCAATTTTTTCCATGGCGTTCATAACAACCTGACGTATGGGTACATAATCTCCGGTATTTCTTTTCTGAACCAATTCAAATACGCGTTTTTCAGTATCTTCCAGTATAAATTCCAGATTCTCTTTACCCATATAACAGGTGTTCGCAATATCTTCATTTAGACGAATTAACTTTCTAAGAGTAGATTTCTCGGCCACAATTGTTGCATAATGTTTGATATTTGCCGAAGTTGGAACTGCAGTAATCAGTTCTCGAACGAATTCTAAACTACTAATTTCTGGCGGAACATCTTTTTCCTTTAAACGATCCTGCAAAGTAATCAAATCAGCCGGTTTTCCCTCTTCATGCAACTCAATAATTGCTTCAAATAGAATGCCATACTGTTTACTATAAAAGTCATCCCCTGTAATCTGTTCCGATGCCACAACAATTGCTTCCCGGTCCATAAGCATTGACCCAATTACCGATTGTTCTGCTTCAATACTATGGGGTAAGACGCGCTTTAAAACTACATCTTCCAGAGTAGCCATATTAATAACCATACCTTTCTATTTTTCTTCCTTCACTAATACAGTTAGTGTCGCAGTTACCTGTGGATGAAGTTTTACACCCACTTGAAAGGTTCCGAAATTTTTAATATGATCATCCATTACTATTTTCTTCTTATCCAATTCTATTTGGAACTGATCCAAAGCAGCTTTGGCAATTTCTTTTGATGAAATCGAACCAAATACACGACCGCCTTCTCCAGCTTTCATAGTAACCACCACATGTTTTTCAGAAAGTTCTTTTGCAAATGTCTGTGCATGTTCCAATAATTCTTTTGCAATCTTTTCTTCTTTTGCTTTTTGTAACTTTAAATCATTCAAATTTTTATTATTTGCTTCCATCCCTAATTTTTTTGGAAGAACAAAATTTCTAGCATAACCATCATTTACTTCAATAATCTGACCTTTTTTTCCTAAGGTTTTTACATCTTCTAATAATATTACTTTCATTATAAGTCACCCTCTTGTATCATAATGTCGATTGTATCTTTTACTATTTGCATTGCATATTCTGGTGTTCCGCTTTCTAATTGAGCCCCTGCAATATTCATATGTCCACCGCCGCCTAAACGTTCCATAATCAACTGAACATTTACTTCATCTATACTTCTGGCACTAATGTAAATATCTTCTTGATATTGCGTGACAACAAAACTTGCTTTTACACCTATAATATTAAGTAGTTCATTTGCTGCCTGTGCCGCTACAATAGTAGGGCTTTTAATACCTGTAGCAGGACATTGACCGATTGCATAACTGCCTCTGTATATCTCTGCATTTTTGACTGTTTCTGCTTTTGCCTTATATTCAACAGCATCTTCACGAAACATCTTACGTACACGAATAATATCTGCGCCATTTCTTTTTAAAAAGGCTGCTGCTTCAAAGGTGCGCACACCTGTTTTTGCCATAAAATTATTGGTATCTATCATAATTCCCGAATACATACTATCTGCTTCGCAGCTTCGTATTTTTACAGGATCACCAATATACTGGAGTATCTCCGCAACCATTTCACAAGTAGAAGATGCATATGGTTCCACATAGGATAAGGTAGCATTTTCAATTATTTCATTGCTTTGTCTGTGGTGATCTAGCACTACGATTGACTTGCACAATTTTAGCAATTCTGGACATTCCGTTATACTTGGTCTGTTAACATCTACAACAACCAGTACTGTATTGTTATTGGTAGATGCAATTTCCATTGCCTCCTGACTGTTTAAGAACATATCCTCTTCATAATCAGGATTATTTCGAAAAGCAGCAATCAAAGGTTTTACAGATGTACTAATATCATTGATCACTACATGTACTTTTCGATCCAGAGTTTTTGCTACTCTATAGATACCAATTGCAGCGCCAAAACTATCCACATCAGCCAGTCTATGACCCATAACAAGAACCTTATCCTTACTGGTTATTATTTCACGCAAAGCATGGGCTTTGACTCTTGCCTTCACTCTGGTATTTTTTTCAATCTGCTGACTTTTCCCTCCATAATAAGTAACCTGTTCTGGAGATTTAACAACTGCTTGATCACCACCTCGACCTAATGCCAAATCAATGGATACTCTTGAAAACTCAAAATTCTGAGAATAGGTCAGACCATCCACACCAATCCCAATACTGAGTGTAACAGCCATTTCGTTTCCAATACTGACTGTTTTTACATCCTCCAATAAATCAAAACGTGTTTCCTGAAGTTGATGCAAGGCCTTTTTACGTAAGATAAGGAAATATTTGTCTTTTTCAATCTTTCTTGTAATTCCATCCATAGAAGAAAAATACTTATTAATTTTACGATCAATTAATGCAACTAACAAGGATCTCTTAACTTCTTCCACACTTTCTAGTGCTTCATCGTAATTATCCAGATAAATCATACCTAT
>CANRGO010000108.1 GCA_947630125.1 uncultured Lachnospiraceae bacterium
ACAAATTATAAATAAGATTCTTTCTATGGAAAAAATGGCCAGAAAGGGTAGGAGATTAAAATAAAAACAAGATCAGGTTTTCTGGATACCGTGCGGGGGTTTAATTTAATAAGTATGATCGTATATCATTTTATGTGGGATTTGGTATACTTATATCACATAGAAATTCCTTGGTATCAGACCACGGCAGCTTATGTTTGGCAACAATTCATTAGTTGGACTTTTATTTTTTTATCAGGTTTCTGCGTTTTTCTCGGAAAAAAATCCATGAATCGAGGAATTCAGGTTTCGATAGGTGGAATGATAATCACTCTTACGACGCTTTTATTTTTAAAAGAGCAAGTAGTAGTATTTGGTATTTTAACATTTTTGGGTTTTGCAATGATCGTTGTTTCGATTTTACGCAAATACCTTGTAATAATTCCACCTGTAGCGGGATTTTTAGGAAGTTTTATGTTGTTTTTTCTGTTTCGCAATTGCAATCGAGGTACTTTGGGATTTGAGACCATCAACCTGATGAAATTGCCAGAGGAATTATACAAGGGTTATGTGATGTCCTTTTTAGGGTTTCCAGATCCGAAATTTTCTTCAACAGACTATTTTTCTTTCTTTCCTTGGATTTTCCTGTTTTTAATGGGACTATATTTATACCAATATTTAATTGTAAAAAATAATAGAACTCTTTGGATGAGACCATCCATTACTTGGATTGCATGGATTGGCAAATATTCTTTTTTTATTTATTTGCTACACCAGCCAGTTCTTTACTTCATTCTAATTGTTGTTTTTCGTAACAGATGACTTTTGATTTTTTAACGAGGTACTTAATGGGATGGCAGAAAGATTATAAAAAAATCATTGGTTTACTGCTTTGTATATGCGTAGGTTTTGTTGCTTTACTTTTAACACTGATGAACTCCACGAACACAACCATGAAATTAGAATCCAAAAAATTGATGGACTATAATCAGGGTTGGGAAACTATGGATGGAGTGGGCTCATTAACAAAACCCCTAGTATTGAAAAATACAATCCCTGAATCATTGGGAAACCAGTCGTATTTATTTTTCCGTGCCAGTCATCAAAAAGTTCGGGTTTTCGTTAATCAAGAGGAGATATTTCAATTTGGTCAGAAATTAACCTCCTTTGGCAAAACACCAGGCTGTGCATGGATTATGATACCTTTGGAGGAATCCATGGCAGGGGAAACAATTACTGTTGAATTGCTAGGCGTTTATCCAAACTATGTCAATCGCGTAAATGGTTTTTATCTTGGTGATTCTGGAGCAGTATTTGATGAAATAATTTGGAATCGATTAGGAAGTCTTTTTATTAGTATTATTTTAATAGTCATTGGTACAGGAATGCTTGTAATTTCCATCGCACTCAAAAAAGGACGCATAACAACGGCATTATTTCGATTAGGGTTATTGGCACTGGTAGTTGGATTTTGGAGCGCATTGGTGTTAAATATTTTGCAATTTATAATTCCAAATGTACTGTTTTTACTACATACTGAATTCTTCTTTTTTGGGTTGATCATGCCAGCGTCTACATGGTTTCTGCTTTCCTTTAAACATTTTCAAGAAAAAAAGATAATTCATGGTTTTTTTTACGGATCAATCGTGGTATCCATGATGATTCATTTACTTCAAGTACTCAATATCTTAGATTACATGGAGAGCATTTTAATAACACATATTTCTATGGGTTTAATTCTAATTTATCTAACGATCATTGGAGTATATGATTTGATTCGTAAAAAAATACATAGAGAAGTTAAAATTCTAGCATTTTCACTTATCGTATTACTGTTTTTCTGGGGAGTAGATTTATATCGTTTTTATTTTGCCAGTGGCCAGGATGAAGGACTATATACGCGTATCGGTATGTTGGTTTTCATAATTCTGTGGGCATTTGAAATTATTCGTAACATTTCTAAATTAATCGAAAAAATGGCTCGGACTCGTTTGTTAGAAGTGCTAGCTTTTGAAGATACGATGACAGGATTAAAGAATCGTAGTGCTTTTGAAGAGAAGATGGAGCAGTTAAGAACACTTCAATCCAAGGAGAGAGGCTTTGTGATTGAATTTGATATGAATGATTTGAAATACATCAATGATAATTATGGTCATTCCAAAGGTGATTTTGCAATTACAACGACTTCTCATATAATTCGTGAGGAGTTTGAAAAAATTGGTACGATTTACAGAATTGGTGGAGATGAAATCTGTGTCATTGTAACGGGTGCAGAATATATTTCAGAGGAAATGATACAGATAAAAATTGATCAGGTTGTAGAAAAGCTTCAGGTGATAGGTAAGGATTTGGAATTTAAATTATCTGTCGCAGCAGGTTATGCAGTTATAGATCCGTTGAAAATGAAATTTATAGATGAAACATATAAGGAAGCTGATCGAAACATGTATCGTAATAAGATACGAATGAAGTGTATGGATCAGGATTTTCGAAATTAGAAAAGATAAACTATTGTTCCGCTGGTAATGATAGTTTATTTTTTTTCATAAAAATTTAGTGATTTTGTCACAGTATTTTGAGATACAGTAAGTTATACTTAAAATCAATTAAGATTACATATTGAAATGTTTTAAGCTGAAAGGAGTTTTATATGCAAAATGGATTAGTGATTGCAAATAGCATTAGTTTTATATTAGTTTTTTTTGAGGGTATTATTTCCTTCTTTTCCCCCTGTGTGATTCCTTTAATTCCTGTTTATATGAGTTATCTTGCTGGAAATGGTAAAACAGAGCTTGAAGATGGAACCATTGTCTATAATCGGAAGAAGGTTTTTATCAATACAATGTTTTTTGTGTTTGGCATCTCAATTTCTTTCTTTTTATTGGGACTTTCTTTTACTGCACTAGGCAATTTTTTCGGAGAGCATAAATTGCTCTTTACAAGAATTGGTGGAATACTAATAATTCTACTTGGTTTAGTTCAAATAGGATTTCTTGAACTCAAGTTTTTGCAACGTAATGTGAAAATTAATATGAATTTTCAAAATAAAAAAATGGGACCATTGGTAGCAATATTACTTGGGTTTACATTTAGTTTCGCTTGGACACCTTGTATAGGACCTGCTTTATCTTCCGTACTAATTATGGCATCGGGTGCATCAACAGCATTTGCTGGTAACATGCTTGTTGTTGTATATGCTCTAGGATTTTTGATTCCATTTGCTGTGCTTGGATTGTTTACCAGTCAGGTTTTGAACTTCTTGAAAAAAAATCAAAAATTAATGAAGTATACCATTAAAGTTGGCGGAGCGATTCTGATTATTATGGGTATTATGACATATACTGGTTGGATGAATAGTATTTCAGGTTATTTAAATAAGTTGTCACAAAGTGAACCTGTTCAAGAAGAAGTTCTTGAGAACGAGGAAGTATTAGATGATACAGATGTTACAGAAGATGAGATTATTACAGAAGAAGAAGTGATAAATGAAGAAGAAGTGATAAATGAAGAAGAAGTGACAGATGAAGAAACTGGGGAAAAAATGCCAGCCTATGATTTTACACTTTTAGATCAATACGGAAACGAACATACTTTATCTGACTATAAAGGGAAAGTTGTATTTTTAAACTTTTGGGCTACCTGGTGTCCTCCTTGTAAAGAAGAAATGCCTGATATAGAGGAGCTTTATCAGGAATATAATCTGAATCAGGATGAAGTGGTGTTTTTAGGAGTTGCAAATCCATCGAATATAGCATATCCAAATAACAATGATGGTACGGAAGCAGAAATAACTGCATTTTTAGAAGAAAATGGCTATACCTTCCCTACTGTTTTTGATACCACTGGTGAACTTTTACAGAATTATTATATTTCAGCCTTTCCGACTACGTTTATGATTGATAAGGAAGGGAATGTAGTAGGTTACGTTCCTGGTATGATGACAAAAGATATTATGATAAATGTAATTAATCAGACAATTGCAGCAACAGAATAAGAAAAAAATGCAGATAAATATGTTTTTATTTATCTGCATTTTTTTTGTTGACAAAGACGGAAAAAAATAGTAATTTATATATAGAAACAATTAGTTCAATCAGTAAACTAAATAGGAGGTATTAAAATGACTTATTTTCCAGGTATTGAAACAATTCAGTATGAAGGACCAAGTAGTAAAAAACCATTAGCATTTAAATATTATAACCCAGAGGAAGTTGTAATGGGTAAAACCATGAAAGAGCAGTGTCGTTTTGCAATGTCATATTGGCATACATTTACGTACATGGGTAGTGATCAATTTGGTGGAGCTAGTATGGTTCGTCCTTGGGATGGATCAAATGACAGCATGGAAAAAGCTATTGAACGTGTACATGCATCTTTTGAATTTATGGAAAAAGCACAGATTCCTTTCTTCTGTTTCCATGATAGAGATATTGCACCAGCAGGTAAAGATTTAAAAGAAACCAATGAAAGATTAGACATCATTGTTGCTGTTATCAAAGAAGAAATGAAACGTACTGGAATTAAATGCTTATGGGGAACAACCAATGCATTCAGCAGCGAAATTTTCGTACATGGTGCAGGTACATCTTGCAATGCAACAGTATTTGCATATGCAGCAGCTCAAATTAAAAAAGCAATGGAAATTACCAAAGACCTTGGTGGAGAAAATTATGTATTCTGGGGCGGAAGAGAAGGATATGAAACACTCTTAAACACAGATACAGCATTAGAATTAGATAATTTTGCAAGATTATTACAGATGGCTGTAGATTATGCAGAAGAAATCGGATTTACAGGACAGTTCTTAATCGAACCTAAGCCAAAGGAACCAACCAAACATCAGTATGATTTCGATACAGCAACCGTACTTGCATTCCTTAGAAAATACAACCTTGCTGATAAATTTAAAATCAATATTGAAGCAAACCATGCAACACTTGCACAACATACATTCCAACATGAATTAAATCAGGCAAGAATTAATGGTGTATTAGGTAGTGTTGATGCTAACCAGGGTGATCCATTACTTGGATGGGATACTGATCAGTTCCCTACAAACCTTTATGATACAACTCTTGCTATGTATGAAATTTTAATGGCTGGTGGATTAACAAAAGGTGGATTAAATTTTGACGCAAAAGTACGTCGTGCTTCTGTTGAAGTTGATGATTTATTCCTTTCCTATATTGCAGGTATGGATGCATTTGCGAAAGGATTAAAAGTTGCAGCGAAATTAATTGAAGATCGTGTTTTTGAAGATTTTAAAGCAAATCGTTATGCAAGCTATCAGGATGGAATCGGAAAAGATATTATGGAGAAAAAAGTTGGTTTCAAAGAACTAGAAGCTTATGCTCTTGCAAATGGAACGACTCCAAACGTTTCAGGACGTCAGGAATTACTGGAAAGTATCTTAAATCAATATATTCTTGAAACAAAATAAGCAACAAATAAAAAGTGAATTACAAAATTTGTAATTCACTTTTCTTTTACTATTTATGTTCGTTTGATTCGTTTTTCTCGTGTATAAAATTAATTCCTAAAAAGTGATTGATACATATGCAGGCACCGCCCAAAAGAATTGCGGTATCCTGTAGCGTGGAAGAACAAATCACAGAGTTTTGATTCATTCTGTTATGAAGAGCTCCTTCAATTTTTTCAATTAAATGAGGGAAAAAAATTGTAAAAGAGCTGTTTATCACAATTAAGTCGGGATTAAAACAATTAAGGATGTTGTTAATTCCTATGGAAATATATTTCACAAACTTTTCCAAAATCATCAGTGCATCAGGGTCATGTTTATTGTAACTGGAAACCAGGGTATCAAAATCAATCTGTGGTAAATTCTTTGAAATAGCAAATTCTTTTAAAAGAGCTCGTTCCGATACATACTGCTCCAGGCATCCATGATTGCCACAGGGACAGGGTCTCCCATCGGGAACAATGATGGTATGACCAAACTCACCAGCATAGCCATCATGACCAGTATAGAGGGTATTATTGATATACAAGCCAAGACCAACACCAGTATGTACACTGATGTTAATGATATTTGGATAATCATAGCAGAAAGTTTTTTCACCAATAACGGAAAGGTTCGCTTCATTTTCAATAAATACTGGAATAGTAAATTTTTGTTCTAATTCTTTTGCTAAATCCAAATGGCTCAATTGATAATATGGAGTAAAAATTACATGATTTTGATATACCACTCCATGAATACC
>CANRGO010000109.1 GCA_947630125.1 uncultured Lachnospiraceae bacterium
CTTCCTGAAACTTCGTTTCCAAACCTTCTCTACAAGATGGACAAAGATTTACTCCTACAACATAATTATAAATTCTACCACATTTTTTACAGTTTTTTACATTCATAAAATACCCTCCGCTTATATACCCTTCCCTATTGCTATCGATATAAAATAAATATTGTTAACACCAACATCCTGTAAGATTTTAGCCATCGCATCAATCGTACTTCCTGTGGTATATATATCATCGATTATTATAATCGACCTTAATTTTACTACACTTTCACTAATAATAAAAGCCTTTTTCAAATTATTTTGCCTTGCCACATGGTCCAGCTCCTTTTGTGGCGTTGTATATTTTATTCTTTTAATCAGATCTGTAAACACTTTAATTTCTAGAAGTTTTCCAATTTCTTCAGCAATAATCTGAGCCTGATTATAGCCACGCTTTCTTTCTTTTTTTAAATGAAGCGGAACCGGGATTATCCCTTCCGGTTTCATACTTCTGATAACCTCAGCAAAATGCTTTACAATTTCACGTCCATAATATATTCCATATTCAGGTCTGTTTTTATACTTAAAACGGTAAAGTGAATCAGAAACAAGTTCATAAGGAAACAAGGCATAACCCCTGGAAAAAAAGTGATTTTGCTTCAGGCAGTCATAACAATAAGCATCTTCCTTTTCTATGGATTTACCACATTTTAAGCATGTTGGATCAGATAAATAATGTAATGATTCTTCGCAAGTTTTACAAATAAGTTGTCCATACGGAACTACAATTTCATCGCAAAGTGGACAACGCTTGGGGAAAACCAGTTGTTTTGCTACCGCAAAACCTTTTAGAAAAAATAGTCGTTTCGTCATATCAAACCAGATACCTTTCTGACACTTCTCTCCAGTCTCATTTCACTATCAAAGTTCTACAATTTCTTTCAGACGTTTACTCAGACTTGTATATCGTTTTTGCTCATTTTCATTTGCGATCATGGTATTTAATGTTTCTCTGCTTCCTAATATCGTCACACAGTTACGACCTCTTGTAACACCAGTATAGAGTAAATTACGATTCAGCAACATTCTTGGTCCACCAAGGAGTGGTATGATAATAGCAGGATATTCGCTGCCTTGTGATTTATGTATGGTGATTGCATAGGCAAGTTCTAACTCTTCTAATTGCTGGAAGCTATATTGCACTTTTTTCATTTCATCAAATTCTATGGTAAGGGTTTGTGCAAACTCATTCATTTCTTTAATGATTCCAATGTCTCCATTAAAAATACCCAAGCCCTTATCAATTGGAATTCCATAACGACTGACTACTTCCCACTCTAATTGATAATTATTTTTTATCTGCATCACTTTATCGCCCATACGAAAAAGAGTATCCCCGTAGGAATGTTCCTTTTTTTTAGGAGAAGGAGGATTTAGATATTCCTGTAAAATTTTATTTAATACTTCCACTCCAAGGTTTCCCTTTCTCATGGGTGTCAATACCTGTATATCATAGGGATTTGCTTTTACATAAGGGGGTAGTTTTTCTAATATAAGTTGTATCATATGCTTATAAATCACTTGTGGATCACTGCGTTCCAGAAAAAAGAAGTCCGAACTTTTATTATGAATCTCAATCTCCTGACCCATATGAATGCGATGCGCATTCAGAACGATATGACTATTTTCCTCTTGTCTGAATATTTTCTTCAAAATCACATTTGGAAAAATATTTGATTCCAGAAGATCTTTTAAAACCTGACCAGGGCCTACGCTTGGAAGCTGGTTTACATCACCCACCAAAATAAGATGAGTTCCTGGCATAACAGCACGAAGTAGGGACTGAAACAAATGAATATCTACCATGGACATTTCGTCTATGATGACAACATCTGCTTCCAGGGGATTTTCTTCATTGCGTTCAAACACAGGAGTTCTTTGCCCATCACTTAAGCCAGAATTAAGTTCTAAAAGTCGATGTATTGTTTTTGCTTCAAATCCTGTAGCCTCCGTCATTCGCTTCGATGCTCGTCCCGTTGGTGCAGCAAGAATCATATCTTTGCCTTCTCTTTCGAAATATCGAATTATCAAATTGATAGTCGTAGTTTTACCTGTACCTGGTCCACCAGAAAGCAGAAAAACTCCGTTACAGATAGCTCCTAATACTGCGGATCTCTGTAGTTCATCCAAGTGGATTGATAGTTCTTCTTCCAAAAAAAGTATCTGCTTTGTAATCTCTTGTTCTTCAGCAGGAAGTAGCTCGGTTCGGATTCCATCCTGACTTGCCAGCTCTAGTAACATTTTTGCACAGTTTGATTCACTATAATAGTAATTTGCAGCATAGATAGCATCTTCTTTTCTAATTAATTTTCGATCCATAAGCAAATTATCTATCTGGGGCAGAAAAAGTTGTTCCTCAAGTTCCAGTAGTTCTGCAGTCTTTGTAAGCAATACGGGCAGGGGCAAATAGGTATGTCCTTCCTGGGTTGCCTGCAAAAGAACATAAAGGAGTGCACTTCTGATTCGGTAATCGGAATCTGTATGAATCCCAATTTTTGATGCAATTTCGTCTGCAATCCGAAATCCAACGCCTTGAATATCATCTGCCAATTGGTAAGGATTATTACGAATCACCTGATACAAATTCATACCATACTTCTCATATATTTTAATGGCAAGTGTATTGGAAATATTATACTTTTGTAAAAATACCATTGCATTTCGAAGTTCTCGTTTTTCTTCCATTTGCAAAGCAATTTCTCTGCCGATTCGATCACTAATACCACGGATTTCACTAAGTCTTTCAGGTTCTTGCTCCATAATTCGAAAAGTCTCATCGCCGAATTTTTTTACAATTCTGGCTGCAAGCGCTGGACCAATACCCTTAATGGCTCCTGAACCCAAATATCTTGCAATACTTGCAGCATCTTCTAAGGGAATTAATTCATAACCTTCCACCTTAAACTGTGATCCATACGTTGCATGGTCCACAAAATCTCCAGTCAGGGACAAGGTTTCTCCAACATCAATGCTGCGAAAACTACCTACACAGATAATCTCTTCCTCTTCACAAACAAAATTGCAGACGGTATATCCATTTTCACTATTTCGATAAATAATATGTTCAATGTATCCTTTAATTGTCATGAAGACTCCTTCAACTGAAAAAGGCTGCCCTGGGCAGCCATTTTAAATTATAAATCATAATTGCGTTTCATTTGCTCATACAACATCTGAGCAAGCCCAAGACTATTCTGTTCGGTTGACTGAGCTGCCAGTTCCTGTACCATATTGTCCTTAAAGTAATCTACCATATTGGAATTTGACGCACTTTCTTCTTCAGACTCCGGAACCGTTTTCTGCATTTCCTTAAACACCTGTTCCAGAAAATATGCTTCAAACTCCTTACAGGCATCCATTAACTCTTCATCTGTGGATGTGGTATATCCTGAATCCAGTTTCTTCTGTAGTTTTGAAGCTGTAGAACTTTCTTCTGTCTTCAGGTAATCGCCATATAAAGATGTTACACCGCTTATATCAAGACTCATTAGATTACCTCCCTAGATTGATTCACTGAAACTTTTATCCTCTTAATGTGTTAGCCTGCTGCATCATTTCATCGGATGCTTTAATTGCTTTTGAATTCATTTCATAGGCACGTTGAGCAACAATCAAATTCACCATTTCATCAACCACCTGTACATTTGATCCTTCTAGATATCCTTGGTTTACTGATGTTTTTTGTAAATTGGCATTGGTTGCTTCGTTTAAAACAGCTCCACTGGCAGCTGTTACTTTATAGAGACTGCTGTCTGTTTTTTCAAGACCCGATGGATTTGTAAACTGGAATAAACCAATGTTGATACCCATAGGTTGAGGGTTGTTATTTGCATCAGGATATGTGAATTGCCCATCTCCTGAAATTTCTATTTTGCTGGCTATAATATTTCTTGCAAATACAATTGGATTTCCCTGAGAGTTTAAAACAGGTAAGCCATCTGTTGTAGAAAGAGTTAAGCCTGTTACTCCTTCCGATAAAACAAAATTACCATTTCTTGTATAATAATTTTCACCATCCTGACCACGTACTGCAAAAAAACCTTCTCCATCAAGAGCAAATGCTGTATCACTGGTCGATGCAAAAAAATTACCCTGGGTAAAAACAGATGTGATGGATGAATTACGTACACCCAACCCTACCTGTGCTGATATTGGTTTTTCTTCTCCATTGGCTGATGTTGTTTTTGTTTGTATGGTTTGATAAAGAAGCGACTTAAACTCTGCAACTTCTGTTTTATATCCTGTTGTATTTACATTTGCAAGGTTATTTGAAATTGTATCCACATTATTCTGTTGAGCTATCATTCCTGACGCTGCTGACCATAAAGATCTTACCATTTCTTACCCTCCTATACCTTACCTACCTGATTGACAGCTATGGAAAGCGTATCATCATAAGCTTTGATAATCTTTTGATTTGCCTCATAAGCTCTGGTTACACTTATCATCTCAACCATTTCAGAAACAACTTGCACATTAGATGCTTCCAAGTATCCTTGGAATACCTTGGCTTCAGAATCTATCTCTGTTGCTCCTTCTACTGTTTGATAATAATTTTCACCATAATGTTCCAGATAATCGTAATCCTCAAAATCAGTGATTTGGAGTTGTCCTATCACCTGATTATTTTGAGATATTCTTCCACTCTGATCGATGGCTGTTTCTTGTTTTGGATCTAGTTCTATAGGTACAACCTGGCTAGATCCCCCCATGGTACCCATAACAAAATCTCCATCTTTGGTTACCAGGTAACCATCATCATTTACAACAAAAGAACCATCCCTGGTATACTTGGTGGATACTTCTCCTGCTTTATTGGTAAACTCTACCGTAAAAAAACCATTTCCAGATATAGCTAAATCATAAGAATTTCCCGTGGAACGGAATGAACCCTGTGTATGATATGTATAATTTTCTCCAACCTTTACACCTGGAGTATTAACCCCAAGTTTTTTGGCTACATTTGGAGATTCTGATGTGTCTTTAATTTTATAGGCTAGTACCGAATCAAAGGACTGACTGGTAGCACCTTCTTTCTTAAACCCTGTAGTTGCAGAATTCGCAAGATTATTTGTTAAGGTATCCATGCGATGCTGCTCATTAATCATTCCAGTATGTGCGGTATATAAACCTTTTACCATCTTTACACGCCCTTCCTATCTGCTCCAAGGATTCTTAATTATCGTCTCGGTATCCTGCTAAAAATTCTACATACTTCCCAGTTCCAATGGCTACTGCTGTCATAGGATCTTCAGCTGTCATAGTATTAATACCGGTACGATCTTCAACCAAATCTTCTAACCCACGTAGTAAGCTTCCACCACCGGTAAGGACAATTCCTCTTTCTGCTATATCAGCAGCAAGTTCTGGAGGTGTTTTCTCTAATACACTATGAATCGTTTCGATGATTTGTGATGTAGTTTCTCTAAGAGCTTCTTCTGTTTCTTCTGATGATACTTTCACTGTTCTTGGAAGTCCTGTAACCAGATTACGTCCGCGAACATCCATATAATCTACTTCTGCTCTTTTAAATGCTGAGCCAATACGAATCTTTATTTCTTCTGCTGTTCTCTCACCAATTAAAAGATTATGCTTTTTACGCATATATCTTACAATCGCTTCGTCAAAATCATCACCTGCAATTTTAATCGATGCACTTACAACTGTTCCGCCAAGTGAAATAACTGCAATATCTGAAGTACCACCACCAATATCAACAATCATGTTTCCACATGGCTTTGCAATATCGATACCAGCTCCAATAGCAGCTGCAATTGGTTCTTCAATAATAAAAACTTCTCTGGCTCCTGCCTGATAAGTTGCATCTTCTACTGCTTTCTTTTCTACTTCGGTTACACCACTTGGTACACATACCGCGATACGAGGTTTACGGAAAGAACGTTTACCAATTGCTTTTTGAATGAAGTATTTCATCATCTTTTCTGTAACAGTGTAATCACTAATTACACCCTGTCTAAGGGGCCTGACAGCAATAATATTGCCTGGAGTTAACTTTATACCTTTGGGAGATTTGACTAATCTGTTAGTTCCAGTAGCATTTATAACTATAGCAACAGGAGGAAATATTGTAGCGAAGAATGTTATCGTGAATCAATGAAAGCATTCAAGGCACAATGGTTTCAAGA
>CANRGO010000110.1 GCA_947630125.1 uncultured Lachnospiraceae bacterium
TTTACCTGTATTGCAGACAAGTGCTCGTTTACTTGTTGTCAAGAATGGAAGATTGCAGTAGATGATACCACCTATATAAAATGGAAGTGCATCAGCTTAACAGAGCAAGATAATGATTATTTAGATCAGTATGTAACACAAAAAGATGGCGCACGAGTCATTGCTTTGAATGAACAAAAGCACTGTCCTTTCTTAAATGAGCAGAAACTTTGCAAGCTGGTGCTGAAGTTTGGAGATGAAGTTTTGTCTGAAACCTGTGCGAGCTTTCCAAGGCAAATACACGAATTCAGGGATAGAAAGGAATATTCTTTGGTATCCTGTTGCCCAGAAGTGATAGATTTGATGAATCAACAGGAGAAAATTTGTTTTACGAAGGACGTATCGGATATGGAGGAAGACATTCTTTTGCAGATTCGAACTATGATGATTACGATGATCCAAAATCAGCACGTTTCTATTTCAAAGAGTGTGATGATGATTTTTTATATTCTTCTGGAACTTCATGAAAAGGAACCTGTATCAAAAAAAGAAATAGAAAAATATAGGGATGAAGCTGTTTTAAAAGAATTATCAGATGCCATAGATAACATGAAATTTCGAAGTTTAGATACGTTTGAAGAAAATAATGAACTCTTCTTAGACATGGCTGAAAATTACAGAAAGCAAGAGATCTATACCAGTTATCTGGAACCAATCGCTATATTGGCGGAAAACTTATCGAAAGACTATGATTTGCGTAAGATGAAAGTGCAATTACAGAATTTTGAAAAGCAGTTTTCTGCTTATGAAAAGTTATTTCGAAATTACCTAGTTGTAGAAATTTTCACAAATAGTCTGATGCCAGAATCGGATTTGGAAAGTATGATTGTTATGATTCAGTGGATTGCTATGGAATATGCAATAGTGAGGCACGCAATCTTTCTAAGCTGGTTACTTGAGGAACAAGAACAACTGTCTTATACAAGGATCCGTAATTACCTTGTTGTAATATCACGAATGATGGGATATGACCAGGAAGATATTTGTGAATATCTGCATAGGAGCTTTAAAAACCTAATATGGGATTGGGGATATTTGGCGCTGCTTATTGGAGCAAGATAAGTTGATAAACGCCTGACCTAAATAAAAGCAAAAGACTGTTATTTTCAACAAGATTGACTAAGGCGAAGAGGTTTATTTATGGATGAAAAAATGATTGCTCCTTGTGGGATGAATTGTCATTTATGCGTTGCTTTTCAATTTAAGGAAATGGATATTAACAAACTTGGGTTTCATAAAAAATATTGCCCAGGATGCATTCCAAGAGGAGAAAACTGCACGTTTATGAAAGATTCGTGTGAATTAATGGCGAAAGGAAGTATTCGATTTTGTTACGAATGTAAGAGCTTCCCTTGCAAGAGATTGAAGGCATTGGATAAGCGCTACCATGCAAAATATCATATGAGCATGATAGAAAATCTCAACATCATCCAGGAATTTGGGATAGAAGAATTCTTGATGAAGGAAAGTGATAAATGGCGCTGCACAGAGTGTGGAGCCACTATTTGCTGCCATAACGGACTCTGCTTGAATTGTAATATTGATACACTACTTCAAAATAAAAAATATCGCTGGGAAGATGAAAAAACACAAACTGAAGTGAAGAAAATAACCAAGCAACAATTGTTAAGAAACCCCGAAATAAAACCGACGGGTGATGTTATTGCAAAGGCACTTGGGGAAGCAAATAATGTCTATATGAAGTTTATTGACGAACTTGCGAGTTACGATATTCAATTAGAATGGCGATACTACACTGACGGCAAAGCATGGCTGGCAAAAGGACTCTATCAGTGGTTCGGCGTTCGAGGCGGTAAAAATGAAATAACCGTTTTTTGGTTATCAATATGGGATAGCTTTTTTAAGGTTACCATCTATGTTCCAGAAAAATACCGTAGAAATGTTTTTAGTCTTCCACTTGATGATAAAACTAAACTAATGATAGCAGATTCAAAACAGATGGGAAACAGACTGAAATTTTTTCCACTTGTTTTTGATTTATGTTCAGATGAAATGTTTGAAACTATTTTTTTCCTTGCTGATTTCAAAAAAAGTATTAAATAGGTACCGAAATTATGGAGATTAAGAGAGTTTGTAAAGCTGATGAAACAAAATAATTATCTGAAAAGAACTTTTGGAGACAGAGATTCTGCTTTTAGAGCTACTGCTGGACTTTATTTTGACTATTCATTTTCGGGAGTAAAATTTTACTCGTATTTGATTCAAAAAAACTCAACAGATGGGAATACACCCATCAATGAAGGGGAATATTATTATGTTTTCTTATGATGACATACAAAAATTTAATGAAACAGAAGTGAAGCTATATAAATTCATTGTTGATAATGGCGATAAAATTCCTTATATGACAATAAGAGAATTGGCGGATAAAACACATGTGTCAACCTCGACAATCTTAAGATTCTGTAACAAGATGAATTACGATGGATATAATGAATTCAAAACGGGGCTTAAAAAATACTTATATCAAATACAGGAAAGACCGCCACAAAACGATTTGTCAGAGCTGTTAAATTATTTCCATAGGACAAATACAAATTCTTTTGAGCAGAAAATAGAGCAGGGAACTGAATTTATAAGAAGGGCAGAAAGGGTTATTTTTGTAGGACAGGGATCGTCTGGAACACTTGCAAGATATGGGGCAAGATATTTCTCGAATTTAGGTAAATTCTCGATAGGTCTAGAAGATCCTTACTATCCTATGACGAAAGATATGCTTAAGAATACGGTAGTCGTTGCACTTTCAGTAACAGGTGAAACAAAAGAGGTGGTAGATTTGCTTAGTCGGTTTAAAACCAGTAATTGCAATATTTTAAGTGTCACGAACCAATCGAATTCTACAATTGCCAAAATTTCAGATTGGAATATTTCTTACAATATGGAAATGCTTAGTGTTAACGGCGGATATAATGCTACTACACAGGTTCCGGTGTTATTTCTCATAGAAACATTGGCAAGAAGATTATAAATTCTGAAACATCTTGTTACTAGCAGTGCAACAAGATGTTTTATATTATTTTCACAAAGATAGGGGAAAGAGGGTACAATTTTTGTGCCTTGAGCAGAAAGGAATGTGGAAAAATATGAAGACAGAGCTTGATAAATGTTTAGCAGGAGAATACTATAATTGCCACGATACAATTTTTTTAGAATACAAAAAGAAAGCAAGAGAATTGCTTACAAAATATTATAGTCTTTCTTATGACCAAAAGACTGAAAAACTAGGGGTTTTAAAGAGTTTATTTGGTAATATAGGTTCGAATGTATCAGTTGGCTCGCCATTTATTTGTGATTATGGATGCAATATTTTTTTAGGTAACAATGTGTCAGTCAATATGAACTGTACTTTTGTGGATTGTAACAAAATTACGATCGGTGATAATGTGCTAATTGCATCTAATGTACAAATCTATACAGCAACTCATCCAGTGGAGTTAAATGAGCGACTAACCTCCGACTGGAATCCGGATAGCGGTGAATATTTTTGTAGGACTTACGCACTTCCAGTTACGATCGGTAATGGATGTTGGATTGGAGGGGGCGTTATTATTTTGCCTGGGGTTAACATAGGAAAAGGTAGTGTTATAGGTGCAGGAAGTGTCGTAACCAAGGATATTCCAGAGAATTCTGTAGCAGTTGGAAATCCATGCCGGGTAGTTCGAAAAATTAATGGTGAAAAAGATGAATCCTGATTTTATGTTTTACAATATTTCTGACTTAATATTATTTTTGAAGCAAAGTGTAGATAGATATCATGATAGTTTCGATATAAAAAAACGTGGTAGAATTTGAGAATGAAATATATGAAACTTAATTTGAAGGGGGAAAACAAATGATTGCACCAAAAATAGAGACAGAAAGATTGATACTTAGACAAATAAAGAATGTATTGCTATTCATGCAATAGAAAATCCAGAATCAGGACGAGTCATACAAAAACTTGGATTTCTTTATGAAAAAGAGGTACCATATGAATGTAATGGTGGAGAAAAAAATACAATTGGGAAATATTACAGAGCTGTTTTTAATCTATAAACAATTATGGGAGGAGCAAGGTGCATTTTATTTCTGGCAGTAATATTTGTTTTTCAGGTATCAGCACATTGGATTATTTTATCTGAAGAAAGATGGAGCGTAAATAAATTTGGGCAGGAGTACATAGTTTATAGGAATAGAGTTAGGCGCTATCTATGAATTCATGGGGGAAGAGTGAAATAATACCATGTGCAGCGAGCGCTTGATTATATATGGACACAACAAAACTTGCTAAAAGGGAGGACACTATGAACTGGGAACCATGGACAGGCTGTTATAAAATTAGTGATGGTTGCACATATTGTTATTTTTATGGACCCTATGCAAAACGATATGGTCAAAACGTCATAGAAAAAACAGATAAATTTGATTGGCCTATCAGGAAGAATCCAAAAGGAGAATATAATATTAAGGGGAACAAAATTCTTGCAACCTGTTTTGCAACTGATTTTTTTCTTCCTGAAGCAGATGAATGGCGTAAAGAAATATGGGCTATCATCAAGAAAAGAACAGATATAGAATTTTTGATTTTGACAAAGCGGATTGATCGATTCCTTATCTCACTTCCCACAGATTGGGGTAGTGGATATGATAATGTGAATATTGGATGCACTGTCGAGAATCAAATATCAGCCGATTACAGGCTTCCGTTATTTTTATCCTATCCGATAAAGCGACGTTTCATTGCCTGTGCACCGCTCTTAGAAGAGATAGATTTAACGTCATATCTTCAGGGCGTAGACCATGTTACAGTTGGCGGTGAAACGGGACGAGAGGCTCGTGAATGTGATTATGATTGGGTACTTAATATTCGTGAACAATGTGTAAAAGCGAATGTAACATTTTGGTTTAAAAATACGGGCTCCTTTTTCAAACGCGACGGAGTAGTAGAAAAAGTAAATCCATTTAAGCAGACTAGTATGGCGAAAGAACTTGGCATTAATATTTCTGACGGAAAAAGGTTGTTTTGACAGAAATGAAATCATAAATTATGTGAATGAAAAACACATCCTTATTATAAGATAGTAATTGACTTTCTATCATATTTGATTAGACCATCATTACGCATCTTGGATAATTCACGAGACAAAGAAGTTCGTTGAACCCCAATTTTGTCTGCAAGAGTTTGTTTTGTCATATTTAATATTATTTTATTGGATTTTTGGTGTTTGCTTTCGTATTCTAAAAATTCAAGAACACATTCCCGAATGGTTTTATTAACATAGTGCTTAATTTTATCTCCAAGTAGAATGGTATGATCGGCTACGAATTCCAAGTAAGCACTTAGAAAGATTGGAGATTCAGATAGTAGTGTGAATAAAAGATTTTTTTCGATTTCTAAAATCATGGTTTTTTCAGGCGATGTTGTTGTCATTGGGTAATAAGGGTTTCTTGAAAATAATAAATTTCCGCCCAAGATATCATCTTTATAAAATTCGGCAATCGATAGAAGATTTCCGGATTCATCAATTCTTACTAATACAACTTTTCCACTAAGAATTAGTTCCATTTTAAAACAGTGGTCACCTTCAAAATGAACAATACTATTTTTGGCATAAGTCTGGACTTTGAAAGTACCGTTTGCAAGATAAAATGCTATCTTTTCAGGGGATAAAGTGCTTAACAAGGTAGTGTTTTCAATTAGATTTTGATATAGATTCATAAACCTCCAAAATAGTTACCATGGTAACGCTTTTATTACTACTATACAAGTATAATAGAGATAAATCCAGCAGATTTCAAAATAGAAATGAAATCGAAGAGATGGTAGAAGTAAAGGAACGCTGTACAGTGGATACAATTGCATTTGAAAAATTGGAGGGGAAGTTATATGAAGTATGTAGCGATAGGTGTAAGAATTCTATCTTTCGGTTTGTTTTTGTTTTTGATTTCGAATGGGAAAATGATGATTTGGTTAGGTATATTTGCGGTGAGTCTTTTACTTGCGCTATTTTTTGGGAGACTCTATTGCGGTTATGTCTGTCCTATGAATACGATTATGGGACCAGTCGAATGGCTCTCAAAAAAGCTAAAGCTTCAAACAAAGGCAGTTCCCAAATGGCTTCTTTCAGGTAAAAT
>CANRGO010000111.1 GCA_947630125.1 uncultured Lachnospiraceae bacterium
TAAGAGTATCACTTTTGCGTGAGAAAAATTCTATTCAAAAAAAGAAATATTGGACAATTGGGAAGCAGAAAATACGTTACAAATGCGATGAAGAATATATTGAGAAATTAAGAGATTTAATTTCAGATGCTGTGAAAGTAAGGGCGAACATAATTAAAGGCCTTGTTGGAGCAGAACTGTCTGGGGGGTTGGATTCTGGCGTTATAGATGTGCTGCTAAATCGTCTTGATAAAAAAGGAATTTATTATTCATGGTCAGTACATCCCAATGAACTAGAATATGCTGAGGATGATGAACGCCTAATAATTGAAGAAATTTGTAAGCGCGAAAACATTACATGTCTCTATAATACTCTAACTCCAAAAATATTGGAGAGTAGTAATATAGAAAAAAATATGAAAATGACCGGAGTACAAGTGTTAGGTGATTATTTGCCGTTTCGCTATGTACTTCCGCCATATATTAATACATTTCAAATCTCAGAAGCATCACAAAAAATAAGTCAAGAAGGTGGAAAGGTAGTGTTTACGGGTCACGGAGGTGATGAAGGGGTAAGTCATCGCTGCAATCCATATGAACTGTTTTATCACAACGAATATATTCATTTTTTGCGAATTATGTGGGCCAGAGCTCATCGAGAAAAATTTCGGGTGCTACATACAATGAAAGGAATCTTTAAACTATTAACTGAAACGAGAAAACATTTAAAATCGGCTTATATGGCACCATTTAATGCACCTGAACTATTAAAGAATGATTTGAAAAAAAAACATCAACATAAAAAAATGCCCAGGTTACAATTTGCGTACGACCCGATTTCGTATATTAATTCTGGTGGCAGCAGGAATCGACTAGATAATGTTGCATTACAAGGTGCGTATTCAAATGTACGATATATGGTTCCTTATCTTGATTATCGTGTGGTGAATTTTGCAGTTTCTATTCCAAGATATATGTATTTGAAAGGAAATAGGAATCGCTATATCTTCCGTGAAGCATTTAAAGATATACTTCCAGAATCACTGTATACGCTACGAACCAAGGAAACCAACAGTATTAAAAATTTAAAACAAAATCCAAATTGGTTTGTAGAATACAAAAAAAATAAAAAAGAAATATATGAAACATTATCTCGTGACATTTGGGAAAAGTATATTGATTTTGATATGATCGAAGAATGGCTAAACGAGACAGAGCCCTTTGGAGAAGAGCGTGTAAAGAGTGAAAATATTTTTTATTGTTTATCACAATTTGCAATGGCGGAAAATGCGATAAAAAAAACAAGAGAAGTATAATTCTTCAGACTGTAAACGAAGTCTACGACGTGAGTCGTAGATTTTTCTTCGTCTAGATCCAAGAAGTCCAGTATTTTAGGGATTTTATATAAATTCTATCAAAACTGATAGAATTAAGCCAAAAACTTACTTACAATGGCATACTCTGTTCCATCTCCTCCAGTGACATACATCTCTCCGACCCGAATCCAGGCATGGGCCACCATTTTTCCATCTTCTTTTCCACAACCAAGATACAATGTGGAGGGTATCTTTTTCTTCTTTAACAAGGTCTGTGCTGTTAAGGCACGAACCAGACATTTGCTTTCCCAACTGGTTCTTTCGCAGATGCGATCTACCGCATAACCAACTCTTACTGCATAGCGATAATGTTCCTTGGTTTCTTCAAATCCTGACTCCAAACCTTCCTTACCCCAGTTTTTCTGAAGTTTCTTAGGATGAATCTTCAATATTTGAAAACGATACTTTGCAGAATATAAAAGAGCCAGAAAAGAAAGTCCCTTATGACGATTATATTTGATGAAACGAAATATTTTTTTTATCTTCTCCATGGCCCCTCCTATCGATTATTTATGAAATTCAAAATTCATTTCACGATATAACTCCTGCACAACGCCAATTTTTTGCTTGTCAATTTCATGAATCATTTTTCTTTTGTAAGCCCCTTTGTGTCCAAACACACCGCCGAAGCCACGAATTAACCAGGCGATTGGGAGTAAAAATGGATAGCGTTCTAAAAAAATATAATATTCCGCCATATAATGTAATGGTGGGAAAAAATACCAGATTTTTAGTTTCGCCTTATAATTGCTTAAATCTGAATTCTTTTCTTTTGCAAACTGATTCCAGATTCCATTTTCATCTTTTCCATAGATTCCACAATCCAGCATGTACATAAATAAGTTCTCATAAAATTTTGTACAAGGCGTTCCCTTCATCCAGATATCACATAATGTTTCCATATGGTTTGCAAAATCAAAAAGCCCAAGTGTTTTTAGTTCACCACGCATATAGTCCATGTCCATCTGGTCAAAGAACTGCTGCCTGTAAATATAAATATCCAGTAAGTTACGAATTCCACAGCCCATTTGATAAAAATGTTTTGCCATATGAGACATCATATAGACATAAAAGTCTTCTTTGGTAAATTCCATGGCATACTGAAAATCAGATTTTACTTTTCGCTTTGAAAAATCAGCAAAGTATTCATACTGATTTTTATCAATCGTTTTATCATACATGGCTTTGTGCGCTTCTACCACCATGTACTTACCTTTTCTATAGATATCATGGTGTTTCACGCTCTGAATTAATTCATAACCCATTTCCTTTAAAACAAAGGAAGCTTTATTCATACTTTCATCATGTATCAATATATCCATGTCACTCATTTCACGCATTTGTGGTGTTGGATACATAAACTTCATGCAGGAACCCTTCATAAACTGATGTCTGATGCCTTCCGCTTCAAAACGTTTCTGAATTTCTTTGATCTCCATCACCTGCATAACCGTACGCATGGTACTATTTTTCACATAATATCGAAGTTTTTCCTTATGTTCCTCTGAAGCATCTGTCTGAAGAAGTGCTCCCATAAGAAGATAATTCATATGATTTTTTACAGAAAATTCAATCAAAACATCCAGATTTATCTCACTGGGTATGGGTGCTGGTTTTCGGTTCTCTAGCTGAGCCCTTACCAATTCCCCTATATAATACATCCATACATTCATATTCATTCCCCCATTAGGATTTTATGGTGCTATCACTTCTTCAACGACAGTACTTACAATAGGGCGTTCCATCGTTAAAAATTCATCCAAATATACCAGCATATACTTTGCTCTATCTTCTAAAAAAATACTGACATCATCACTCATCTCCAAAAACATCTGTTCATAGGCTGTTCCATAAAAACGATTGTAACTAGCCACGACTTGTTTTGCATATGCAGTATTAATTTCTTCTAGGCTTAGTAAGGACGGCTCGTATGCAAAATATACATTAGCCATCTTTTCAAAGGTGGTCTTAAACTGTTCTTTAAAAGATTCATTTCTCATAAGGGAATATAAAAATTGATCTCCCGCCACTTGTGGTCTTAAAAAAGTATTTAAACTATAATTATTCAAGTCACTAAGTCCCATGGTATCAGACATAGATCCTAGTAGATAATGCCATTTTCCATCTGCAAAAAGAGAAGCTTCTTCTGTGTTGTCTATCTCTTTTGTACGGAATATGGTTGTTTGATTCGCAGGAAATTCACTGTTACCAAGATACAGATTCGCACAATATACATCCAGATAACTCTGAACATCCATCATTTCTGTTACTTTCTGGTAATTAGCATCCAGGCTTAAATCAGTATTTAGTACATAATTTAACATATCATCATATAGAGCCTGCTGACCTTCCTGCTTCACGATTCCGTTTTCTGCAATCAAAATCTGTTCTTCATCTAATGAAAAAGTTTTTGCAAGATAAGAGCTACTATACTCACTTGAAGCATGATACAATCCCCAGAATTCTCCGTCTAAGAATACAAGTACTGGCTTCGTATCTCGGCTTCCAGTGGTTATGGTTTTTAATCTTTGATTGATAAAATACTCCCGAAACTTATAAATGGTATCAAGTCTTCCATTATTTAAAACCAGTGTATCATTACCTGTTCCCGAAAATAGATTGGATAAGGTTGAACCCTCACTAACGGGACTAAATGCCTGTTGTATCAAAAGACTCTTTTGTGGCAAGTTTGTTCCATAATTAATCTGAACACCAAGTTCTACATCAGAACTGTAGGTTAAATTTTTATCTGCTTCAAAATATTGTATGGTTGCATCCTTCACGGTTCCACGATAATAGTTAGCAACGCCCTCTACAGAAACATCTGCTGCCAAAGCATTTTCGTAGTCCTGTCCTAATACATAGATTCCATCATAATAATCAAATAAAGAATCTGGATCCATTACGATAGACAGTACTGGCATATTTTGATATAAGGTTCCATTTTCATGGCCAACAAAATAGCTTTCACTCACGATTTCACTTACTGTTCCGTCTTCCGCTTCTGCTACAGCACGGACCACCACACATTTATCAACATCATCAAATGGCAAATAGGATACCCGATCAGAGATTCCAGGAATCATCGAATAATAATTATCCTGACCGTTTATATTACTTACTACAATTGGTTCTTCATAAACAGGAGAATCAAGCGTAGGCATGGATCCGTCCAAGGTGTAAAAAATCTTCATACCTTCCGATGCTTCGATGGTCAGAGAAAATTCACTGTCATAAAAGCCACCTGGTACTGAAAATACTGGAAAGTTCTTGGTTATTTTCTTTGCTTCCTGGTTTGCCGTTTCTTTGCTTGCTTCCATATATTGAAAAGAGGTGTCGCCATCCAAACTTCTGCCATAGGATTCATCTCCATCTAAACTTGGAATTTTTAACTGGTCTATCACCACTTGTTCTTCCGAAACTAATGCTAACAAGTCAGAACCATCATCTGAGAACGCAGCATCGATGGAAAATACTTTTGGACTTTCTGCTTCAATCACATCAGCATCTGTTAAGGTGTATATCACTTCTCCGTTCATGAGAAGTTGAAATCCTGTTGCCTCAGCGGGAACATTCTCTTTATTATAGAGTTCCACCCATCCTGCGCCATTGATTTCATTAATGACAAGTGTAGACTTGGCTTTTACCATAGCTTCACTCTCTTTTGTTTCCTCTTGTTGCTCACTGCTTTGTTCTACAAGTTCATTCTGTGTTTCCTGTTGTTTCTTCTGAACAATAATCAGAAACACCACCAGACCTATCACTGCAAGAAGTGCCAGGATAATAACCAGAATATCTTTCATGGAAAACTTTTTATATACCGATTCTTTTTCTTTTGCCATATCCTCTTCTACCTGCATCCTTCTAATCTCTAAAATATAAGTCTCTGGTATATACCTTATCCAGTACATCATCCAGTTCACTGCTATAACGATTCACCACGATAACCTGTGAGCGTTCTTTAAATTCCTCAAGACTCTTCACTACCTGGCTACCAAAAAATACCTCTTCTTCTAATGCTGGTTCAAAGATAATAATATTGGCTCCTTTTGCACGAAGTCTTTTCATAACGCCCTGAACACTGGATTCTCTAAAATTATCTGAATTCGCTTTCATAATCAGACGATAGATTCCGACTGTAACCTGATTTCCAGGTAATCCTCCACGACCACCATCGCCCTCATAATAGCCAGCTTTCTCTAGAATACGATCTGAAATAAAATCTTTTCTGGTTGTATTGCTAGATACAATTGCTTCGATTAATTTTTCTGGAACATCCTGATAATTAGCCAGTAATTGCTTGGTATCCTTTGGCAAACAATATCCACCATATCCAAAAGACGGATTATTATATTGATTTCCTATTCGCGGATCCAGACATACACCCTCTATAATTTCCTTGGTATTTAAACCTCGAATCTCTGCATAGGTATCTAATTCATTAAAAAAGCTGACACGCAGAGCAAGATAGGTATTGGCAAATAACTTTACTGCCTCAGCCTCTGTGGGGTTAATGACCAATACTTGAATATCTTCCTTGATGGCTGCATCTTCTAATAAAGAAGCAAATATTTTTGCCTGTGCCACAGTCTCAGGAAAAGACTCTTTCGCCCCAACAATAATTCGTGAGGGATATAGATTGTCATATAAGGCATGTCCTTCTCTTAAAAACTCTGGAGAAAAAATAATACGCTCCGTCTGAAATTTCTCCAATACATGATCTGTAAACCCAACTGGCACCGTACTCTTTATAATAAGGTAAGGCTTCTTTTCTCC
>CANRGO010000112.1 GCA_947630125.1 uncultured Lachnospiraceae bacterium
CGAACAACCTCAAAAGGAAGACAGGAATCAGCCATATGAATCATATCTAAAACTAAGGTTTCAAATTTATATCCATTCGGTTTTTCAATAGTTACTGGATTACCATCTTGATCAATATGTGCTATTTTCTTTTCTACGATATGTAGCGGAAGTTTACGATTTGCAATTTCTTCCAATTTACTAAGTTGAAACAAGTAATTTAATATAACACCAAAATTATAGGCTGGATCACCGTTTTCATCCTTAGCATTCATAAATTCATCCGTCAATTCATAATATTCCACAATGGAAGGTTTTTTATCTTCAAGACACATAACGCCAACCTTTTCATCAGGAGCAGCTTTTTTTACAACCTTTGAGCCTATTTGACACTGATGATCTATGGTGGCTCCAATAAAACAAGGATCACAAATTCGTTGAAGTACATTATCTACCGAAAAAATATTCAGCCATTCTACATTCTGCGCCTTTAATTTGGGAAGTAATCCTGACTTCATTAATGAGGAAAACCACCCCCCATTTCCATTTGGAGATACCGAAATAACTCCTTTAGATTCCATATAAACTTTACCATTATAATCACAGGCAACCGCCATTTCCTGCATAAAGAAAGTGATTGCTTCTTTGGGATATCCAAAATAATTCATTGCTTCAAAAAAATTGATTGTAGCATGATGATTTTTATCACTGGTCATTATGTATAAAGGAATAACTGTATCTGCTTGTTTCACAACATCCATTAAGTTTTCAATTAAGCGTTGGAATATATATACAGGTTTTGTTTTTCCAATATCATACATACCTTTTGGATCATCACTACCCAATCTAGTTCCCATACCACCGGCAAGAAGCACCGCTGCTACTCTAGTGTTCTTAATTGCATCAAGTCCGATTTTTTCAAACTTTGGTCTTAACCGATTCACTTCCTCTAGTTGCAAAACTGGAAGTGGCTCGATTTTCCCTCTTTCACTGTGTTCTTTATTGTTATGAATCATTTGAGGAAGAGAAAAATCACAACCTTCTATTTGTTCTAACAATGCATTCTTTTCAACATCTGATAATTCATCATAATAAGTTAATATATGTGACTGACCATAAGACTCTAAAAGTTGTTTTGCTTCCTGAAAGTTCATTTCTTATCCTCCAATATTGTTTAATAACTTACATCATACAAATAGCTGTTTCCTTTTTTACCCATACGATGAACAATCTCTAAATAAAACAAGATATTCAAACATACTTGGCCTGTCGCTGTGCTAATTTTTAGATGTTTTGAAAATTCTTTACTGGTAAAAGGTTTTGTTAAGTCTTCCGGTATTAGTTGCATAAAATCTTTAGTCGTAATAAAGTCAAGCTCAGATACCAATTTTACAGGGATTCTATCAAATCTTGTAGAACCCCTTTTCCTATCATTACTCCAACCATTTAAGGAACGATACTCTTCCATATCAAGCAACATGATTTTCAAAGAAAAATTATGATGTTTCATAAATTGTTTGATTTTATATAATTCTATGAATACAGAGTACGGATTTCCTACAGTGGGTGACTTTCTTTTTTTTGTATATTCTCCGGTTTCTTCGTCTATCCATATTAGCCATTTGTGATATGGAATAGGATAGATTACTGTAACAGGAAATAATTCCAGAAAAACATTCAGTTTATTTCTTAACTTATTAAAATTTGCTGTCTGTATTTCATAAATATGATTCCCTGTAAAAATATCTGCTACATATCCAGCAATTGGTATTTCATGTGTTTCTACATTTGGTGCTAGATAATTTTTTATCACTGCATGTACTGTCTTTTCCTGTAAAGTACCGATTCCAAGTTTAGCTCTTTCTTCATTTAAAATCTTTGAAAGTGCAACCTCATACAATAAGGTATCCATCACTCACTCCTTATTATATAATACATTTTTTAGGACACTTTTCTTTACAAATTCCACATTGGATACATATACTTTGATCAATAACAGCTTTAAATCCTTCCATATGGATGGCATTAACTGGACAATTTTTTACACAGATTTGGCAAGCGATACAGCCAATCGTACAGTTTTTCATTGTAACAGGTCCTTTATCATTGGAACTACATGTAACAATATGCTTAGCCTTATAGGGAACTAAGGTAATTAAATCTTTTGGACAAACATCGATACACTTTTTACATGCAACACATTTATCTTTATCTACTTTTGCTAATCCATTTTCAACATGTATTGCATCAAATTGACATACTGTTACACAACTTCCATACCCTAAACATCCATAATTACAAGACTTAGGTCCTCCATTAGGAACATAGGATAACATTCTACAATCTCCTAGGCCATTATACTCATAATCCATGGTTATATTATCACGGCTACCTTGGCAACGAACAAATGCAACCATTTTTTCTGTATTTTCTGAAACAACACCCATGATTTGAGCAACTTTCTCAGCTACATCTGCACCTCCAACAGGACAACCATTTACAGGTGCTTCATTTTTTGCAATTGCAGCCGCTAAACCAGCACAACCTGGAAAACCACAACTACCACAATTAATACCCGGTAAGGCATTTAACACTGCTTCTTCTTTTTCGTCAACTTTTACTTGAAATTTTATGGAAGCGAGACCTAAAAACAATCCAATCAATAATCCTATTCCACCAATTATCAAAATTGACAATATAACTTCGTTCATGATATACCCCATTTCCGCAGTACTTATCTCTTTCAATCAAATGTGTACCGCGTATGCATTTGATCTACTATAAATTTACAATAATCCTGAAAATCCAAAGAAAGCAATTGCCATAAGCCCTGCTGTTATTAAAACAATAGGCATACCTTGAAAAGCTTTTGGAATATCGTTATACTCCATTTTCTCACGAATTCCTGCCATAATAATAATTGCTATTGTAAAACCTACCGCAACAGCAAATCCATTAACTGTGCTATATAAGAGATTATATTCTTTTTGTGCATTCGTTAAAGCAACACCTAATACAGCACAATTAGTTGTTATTAACGGAAGATACACGCCAAGTGCTTCATACAAAGATTTCATGTATTTTTTCAATATCATTTCAACCAACTGTACCAATGCAGCAATTACCAAAATAAATACTATCGTTTTTAAAAATGTCATTTCAAATCTTACCAACAATGAATCGTAAATGATACTGGTAACAAAGCTTGCTAGTGTAATAACAAATATAACTGCAGCACCCATACCTGCTGATGTTTTGATTTTTTTTGAAACACCAAGAAAAGGACATAAACCTAAAAACTGGCTTAACACTACATTGCTTACCAATGCGGATCCAAGACCAATCAATATCAAATCTTTTAAGTCTCCCATTATTCAGCATCCTCCTTTGCTTGATTTTTAACTTCAGTTGTATCAATAAATTTATGGCTACAACCACCATTTTCTCCACAACTCATACAATCTTCACTGCATCCAGATCCAATCTTTGACATATCTTTTCCTTTTCTTTCTCCTACGATTTTAACCTGATTTTGTATTGCTGTTAAAATTGCAAGAACAAAAAAAGCTCCAGGTGCAAGAATAAAAATTGTTATTGGTACAAATGAGTCCGGCATAACGGCGAATCCAAACACTTCACCCGCTCCAAAAAGTTCTCGAAATGCACCTATTGCAGTTAAAGCTACAGTAAAACCAAGTCCCATTCCTAAGCCATCAAAAAATGATAGACTTACTTTTTCTTTTGATGCATAGGCCTCTGCTCTTCCTAATATAATACAGTTAACAACAATTAAAGGTATATAAATCCCTAATGAATCATATAAAAATGGCAGAAATCCTTGTAGCAATAATTCCATCATGGTAACAAACGATGCAATAATTACAATGAATGAGGGGATTCTAACGCGATTTGGAATAATATTTCTCAAGAGGGAAATAATTACATTACTTAATGTAAGGACAATTGTTGTAGTGAGGCCCATTCCAACACCATTAACTGCACTTGTCGTTGTTGCAAGCGTTGGGCACATACCTAACATTAATACAAAGGTTGGATTCTCAGTTAATAAGCCATTTAAAATTCTTTCTTTTGGAGAAAAAATACTAGTTTTTTCCCTACTCATGATTGTTTCCTCCTACTACTAGATTTTGGACAAGATATAAACCTGCATTAACACCCTCTGTGATAGCATTTGAAGTAATGGTCGCACCACTAATTGCATCGATCTGACTATCAATGGTTGCACCACTTTTTGTGACAGAGAATTTATTTACATTTTTACCTGCAAACTGATTTACTAAGATTTCTTCCGCTTTCATCCCTAATCCTGGAGTTTCTGAAATTGACAGAATAGAAATTCCATTTAGAGTGAGGTCATTTAAAATACCAAGCGCAAATGAAATATCCCCTGCGTAACCATTTTTACAAACAACTGTAACAATATAACCTAAGGTTGCTCCATCTTTATCTAATGCTTCAACAATTTCTGTGATTTCCTGCTCTTCAAAAGACGCTTCGATAAATGTGTTCTGGATTTCATCCTGACTCATGATATCATAGGGTTTAAATGAATCCGCTATTTCAAATACGGTTTCATAAGCTTCTGTTTTTGCCTTCTCTTTTTGGACTGCAATAGGCTCTTTTGTTATCTTTTGAACAAATCCCAAAACTCCTCCTGCTAAAACTGTTATTATGAAAAGAATTAAAACATCTTTTAACATTTTTTTCATATTTTTTCTCCTCCTTTTCCAAAAGGTTTAGGAAGGGTTATTTTCTCAATGAGAGGTACAATAAGATTACCAATTATAATTGCGTAAGAAACACCTTCTGCTGATGGACCATAAACTCTGAAAATACCAGTCAGAATACCTAGAAATAGTCCATACAAATATTGTCCTTTTTTTGTTATTGGCCTTGTTACATAATCTGTCGCCATAAAAAATGCACCTAACATAAGGCCACCACCAGCAAGGTGTGCTGAAATATAGGTGAAATTAAATCCATTTTCTCCAAACAAACCAAGGAAAATTGCAAAACTTACAATATAAGTACCTGGAATCCTTAGGTCAATAACTCCAGTTAAAATCAATAGGCAAGCACCTAGAACAATAGCTATCATAGATGTTTCACCGATTGTTCCTGGAATAGAACCCATAACCATATCCATTACGTTAACATCACTACCTGCTTTTAACATTGCAAGGGGAGTTGCACTCGAAACACCATCATATTCAAAATTTGTCATGAGTGGTGTAAATGAAATAATCAGAAATGCTCTTGCTCCTAAGGCAGGATTCATAAAATTCTGTCCTATTCCGCCAAAAAGCATTTTAATTACTGGAATTGCAAAAACACCACCTATTACACATACCCACCAAGGTATGGTCGATGGTAAATTTAAAGCTAAAAGTAAACCTGTTACAACTGCAGATAAATCTGAAATTGTTGTTTTTTGCTTCATAAATAATTGATATAACAATTCTGTTAACACAGTAGTGCTTACCGTAATGCATATTACCAAAAGAGCTTTGATTCCAAAATTCCAAACTCCAAAAATAGAGGTTGGTAACAATGCCAAAATAACAAGAAACATAATACCAGAAGTGCTGTTTTTACTTCTGATATGTGGACTGGATGTAACTTTCATTAACTCGCTCAACTTGTTCTTTCCTCCTATTTCTTTCTTTTTGAAAGTTGAAATTTTCTCATGGATTTTATAGATTGTGTTAATTGTCTTTTTGCAGGACAAACATAACTACAACAACCACACTCACAACATTCCATACCTTCAAATTTCAGAAATGTTTCTTCATTATAATGATCTGCAAACTCTGCTAATTTACTTGGTAATAAACGGGAAGGACATGCTTCTGCACATTTTCCACAATTTATACAAGCACTCGGCTCGATATGAACATCATCCTTACTTAAACATAATAAAGCGGAAGATATTTTAGTAGTGGGAACATTTAAATCAAACATACCAAATCCCATCATTGGACCACCAGATATTATTTTCTCTGGT
>CANRGO010000113.1 GCA_947630125.1 uncultured Lachnospiraceae bacterium
GCATATATTCTGAATTCTCTTTTGCATTTCTTTGTTTGAAATTTTCTCGGTTTTGATTTTTGATTCCTGTTCAACATCAAATCCCTGGAAAAAATTCTTTAATTCATAGGTAAATTGCTTCAATTCCATAATAAATGCTGCCTGAATCTGGAAAAGTTCCTGTTCACTTTGTTCCTTTGCCAAAACTTCATGTTTCCAAGCAGTTTTTTGGATTTGTATAGCCCCTACGTTGATAGAAGCTGATTTAATGCCATGTACTAAGATTTCATAATCTTTCCAGTTTTTTTTGTGTGATAGTTCATACAGTTGATCTGGTGCATCATCAAGAAGTTTTAAATATAATTTGAGTACTTCTAGATATTGTGCACGATTATTTTTCAAATAATAAAGTCCTGCTTCTAAATCTAGTCCTGGAATCATAGGCAATGGCACATTTTGCTCTATCTTTTCTTCACTTGGTCCAAGCATCAGAATCATTTCTTTTGGTAAAGATTCTCGAATTTTCTCTTCAAATTCATGTGGTGTTATCGGTTTTGGTATATAATCCGTAAAACCATAGGTTTTATAGGTATCTTTTAAATGACTAATATGATCTGCCGTAAATACGATATATGGAATTTTCAAATACCATTCCTGAAGCGATTTAACTTTCACATCCCTACTGGGTTTTGATACAAAACGATTTATCTCTTCCATTGTCTGAGTACCACTCATTTCTGGCATCATATGATCAATTAATAACAAGTGATAGTACTGCTGTTTCATTTTTTCCAGACATTCTTTACCACTAAGGGCAGTGTCTATTTGTATTTTTGTTTCTTTCAAAAGACCTTTTACAACTTCGAGATTTAAAGGACTATCATCTACTAGCAAGATTCTGCATTCTTCTGCAAGAAAGCTGCTGGTATATTTACGATATTTTTTTTGAAGTTCCGACCCATTTCCACTAAAAAATCCTATTTTTTGATCTGAAATAATCCGTTGTTTCAATCGTATTGTAAAAGTACTCCCTTTCCCATATTCGCTTTCCAGGGAAATGGATCCGCCCATCATATTTAAGAGCTGCTTGGTGATAATAAGTCCAAGTCCAGAACCTTCGATATGTTTATTTTTCACAGGATCAAGTCTTTGAAATTCAAAGAATAATTTTGTCATATCTTCCTGTTTAATACCAATTCCTGTATCTGATACCTTTGCGATTAAATAAATTGAATCATCCTCACAATATTCATAGTCCAAAGAAAAGGTAACCTGCCCCTGTTCTGTATATTTAATTGCGTTGTTCACAATATTTAAAAGCACCTGCCTGATACGTATTTCATCTCCGTATAAAACAGAAGGAAGATTTGGATTAATCTGTAAGCTCAATCTCAATTTCTTTTCCAGAATTTTTGCTCTACTCATATTTAAGATATCATTTACAATAACACAAAGTTGATATTCCGTAGGAGTAATTTCCATTTTTCCTGACTCAAGCTTTGTAAGATCCAGCAAATCATTAATTAAAGTCAGAAGTGTACTTCCAACACGGCTTATGTTTTCAGCATATTCCCTTATGGTATCAGACTCTGTTTCTCTTAAAATCATCTCATCCATACCTAAAATCACATTCATGGGGGTTCGAATCTCATGACTCATGCGTGCAAAAAATAAGGATTTATCCTGATTTTCTTGTTCTGCAAATTGTTTTAAACGTTTTAACTGATTGATATATTCATAATTTTGGGTTAAATCAATAAACCAAACTAGTTTCCCCTGATTGTATCCATATTCAGCTAATCGCTCTAAGCGGATTTCATAAATTGACTGTTCTACCTGGATTTCCCTGGAAATCGTTTCATCCTTTTCCAATAAATCCTTTAGGGTTGGATATTCTTCCACAGAAACACCTACCTTAATTTCTGGCATTATCTTTTCCATAACAGGATTCGCAAATATAATTTCATTCTGTACATTTAGAATCAGCAGCCCTTCTTTACAGTGATTAATTACATTTACATTAGCAGCCTGTAGCGATGTAAAGTACCCAAATTTTACGATTGCCAGATAATAAAGAATAATTCCAATAAACAGTCCAAAGGTTAAGACATCATATCCATTGGTAAGTCCAAACAAACGTAAATCCAGACAAATAATCGGAGCCATGGTGCCAAGTAATATATAAATATTTCTTTTTTTATGCAGCCCTTTGGTTCGAAATAAATTCAGAATACAAAAAACAAGAGCATATAAGAAAACCAAACTAAAATTCAAATAAAATAGATAATAAAAGAAACCTGGAACCACGTTCCATAAAATAAAAGGTCCATCCCAGTAAGGAAATAAATCCAAGTACATCAAATGATGATATTCACTGGTAAAAACAATTACAATACTAAGAATTCCAAAAATAAACTGAAACAAATAGAAATATGCAGAAACATGAATTTTACAAAACTCTGCAATAAACCAAGTCAAGAAAATTAAAATAAGGCAAATTGCTACATACTGTACCTTAACACCAGCCATTACTACTGATTTCTGAAAAGTAGTAATTTCAATCAGGTACCCTATTTGGAACATGAATACGGATACCATAAACATGGTAAAGCTTTTCTTCTCATTGGTTACTGGCGTTAAAATCGTATTTCCAATTACCAGGGTGGTAAGTAAAATGGTCAAAATCAACATCATGATCAATAATAGATTCATCGATGAACCCCCGTAAACTTTTATCTGTTTATTATAGCAGAGCAAAAAAAATATGACAACCTATCTTTCCTTCCGGCTTCGGAAGGAAAAAAGGTTGTCATCCTCTATTTTTTGCTACCCCACACGCATACATTATTTCCTATTGCAGTAAATGTGGTTACTTCTTTATGGGTTCCTTCTGTAACTGCTTTTACAAATACACCTTCGTATGTAATGCCATCAACTGTTATCGTCATGTGACTACTTCCCTCGTCATAAGACCAAACTCCTGTTTTATCGCCACTAACTGTTAAATCAGAGTGAAGATTTAGTGTAATGGTTTCCGCAATTCCCACATCTAACTCCTGTGATCTTTGATAGAAAAAGTAAGGGGTATGAACGACAAATTCATACTCACCTGTCATTTGTTCCAATTGATAACCGTTCTCTGCCATGGTTTCACCTGCATATTCATAAGGAGCTGCTAATAGCCAACCGCTCTTTGTAACGAACAGTTGCTGAACGCGAACCTCATGAGCTTCCCATATTCCATTTTTTCCACCTGCAAAACGGGTATGATATACAACAAAAATTTTACCATTTTCATCTACAAAGGCTGAATTATGACCTTGGGCCGCATGTATTTCATCATTGCCTGAAAACTGATAACTTCCCATTAGTCGTACACCTACTGATCCAAGCAAATTATTCTGAGCTTTTTCGTAAACAGCTGAATTTCCTACTTGATCCACATAAGGACCTGTTATGTTTTCAGAGCGAAAAACTCTCATTTGATAACCACCCTCAGTAATCAATCCACCATAAGATAAAAACAGGTAATAGTAGCCTTCTTTTTCTAAGATATAAGCTCCTTCTCCCGAAACAGCCTGTCCACCTGCTATTTTAATACCATGATAAGCATCAGACTGATGCTCTAGGGTTTCATAGGTGTAGGTATAATCACGGAGTCCTGTTTCTGAATCTAATTTCAGAAGATAAATTCCGCCGAACCATGATCCATATGCCATCCATAAATTCCCTTCCTCATCATATTTCACACAGGGATCGATGGCGTTTAACTTGGTGTTTTTCGTGGATTTATAACGACTTAAATCTTCCTCTCTACTTAACACTTTATATACATCGGAACGCTCCAAACGTTCTTCTGAATTTGTAAAACCTGAAAAAACAACTTCTCCAGCATATTCAAAAGGTCCATCGATGCTGTCTGCTGTAAGAAGCACAATACAGGAATTCCAATCATCTCCATTCACACTCATATACATGCAATATTTTCCCATTGTTTCATTATAAAACATATCAGGAGCCCACATATTTCCAGCCAAATTAGGGTTGGTGGGTGTTTTGCAATACTCTTCCCATATATCCTTCAATAAGCTTTCATAATCTGTGGATATATTATTACTTACCCCAGTCCAGCTGATTAAATCATCACTTTTAGCCCAGGCTCTATGTGAACCATAAATATAGTATGTTCCATTTGCCTTTATGATAGAAGGATCATGCACTGCAATTCTCTTATATACAATATCATAAAAAACATCGGGTTCTGGTTGAAACACTTCCGTAACAATCGTCTCCTCAGGTTCTGAAACCTCAGTTGAAATTTCTGTTGAAATTTCCTCTTGTGTTTCCTCATCTGCGCAGGCTGTTAATAAACCGCATATCATAATTAGAAGAAGTTTTTTTGTAAACTGATTGAATTTCATTCCCTACCTCCTGTGTCGTTTTATCTATCATAACTGATTACAGGTAGGTTGGCAATATTTATTATAGAAAAACCTTAACTAATTTGTATAATTCTAAAGTCGAAGTTTGAAAAAGATGTTTTTCTACTGACAGAACAAATATAGTCCTCTTCAAGTCCCATTTTATTTGAATCAAGGACTATACAATGCGCCAATAAGTTCTCAGAAAAAGCATCTGTAATTATCCCTTTTTCTATATTGACAGTAAAACTGTCTAAGGATCGTTGTAAACCCTCTCCAGTATATTTCACAAAGCTTTCTTTACATGTCCAAAGTAGAATCCCAGGGTGAACTACATCCTTTTTTTCATCATTTTTTGTGTAATGCGCCAGATATTTTTGTTCTTCCTCGGAGAAAAACCGTTTGGAAAAATGGTCTGTGATGACCTTGTTTATTTGTAAATCGATACCAATCTCTTCTTCAGAAAATACAGCCACAACATACTCTCCCGAATGGGAAACATTAAAAAAAAGATTGGGATACTGCTGCAAATATGGCTTACCATATGCACCATAACCCTCACTTAAGAAGGGCTGGTGAACTAGTTGCAAAGAAGTTTCATAATCATGAACACCCCTGCGGATAAGCATATCTGCTGCCAGACTCCGAATCTTTTCTTTTTTTACGTTAAGGGCATCTATTTTACGTTTCCGTAAAACAGATGCCTTTTCATATTCTTTGAGAAAGGTTTCTTCCTCCATCAGACATTGAATATTCATGCTGTAAAGATTCATGAGAAACCTCCCTATAAAATACACATGTTACAGTTGCTTTGTATCGATACACAATTTTAATTCTTGTAACTGGGCTTCATCCACTACATTTGGAGCATCTGTCATTAAACAGGATGCGTCTTTCACTTTTGGAAATGCAATTACTTCTCGTATACTTTCAGCTTTTACCAATAGCATAACCAAGCGGTCTAAACCATAAGCAAGTCCAGCGTGTGGTGGAACTCCGTATTTAAAAGCATTTAATAAAAATCCAAATCTTTCATAGGCATCTTCTTTGGTAAATCCTAGAACTTCAAACATTTTTTCCTGTACATCTGCCTGGAATATACGTACGCTACCACCACCTAATTCTGTGCCATTCAGTACGATATCATAGGCCTTCGCCCGGACTCTGCCAGGATCTGTATCCAAGAATTCAAGATCTTCGTCCATAGGCATGGTAAATGGATGATGCATAGCTGAAAAGCGTTTTGCATCTTCATTCCATTCTAATAAAGGAAATTCTGTTACCCATAAAAAGTTAAATTACTTTGATCAATCAAATCCATTTGTTTTGCAAGTTCTAAGCGTA
>CANRGO010000114.1 GCA_947630125.1 uncultured Lachnospiraceae bacterium
CTGCATCATGAAGACCATCTTTATTCGTAAGCTGAGCGCTTAATTGATCACGTAAAGTAAGTGTTTCTTTGATTCTTGCTACAAATACATCATCATCAAAGTTCGCATTGGTAATAGTCGTAAACAGATTAAATACCACATGATGATTCACCTCTTCTGCTATGGCTACTCCCTGTGTGCGTAATAAGGTGGTCACCTGACTTAATCCTTTAGTAACATAAATTAATAAATCCTGTAAATTACTTGTTTCTGGCGTTTTTCCACATACTCCCACTTTTGTACAGCCACTGCAACCTGCTGTTTCCTGACATTGATAACAAAACATTGTATTTTCCATTTTAAACCGTCCCTTTCATTTTTGGAGATAACTTGTAAACTCAAATGAATTATATTATAATAAGCACACATTATTTGTAGCCAAAGCAACAATTCATCATAAACTCATAGGATTTTAACAGGAGGTTCCTCCATGGAACAATATTATAGTATTTTAAAGCGTTGTCCTTTATTTCAACACATTGAAGAAGCCGATTTTCAGATTCTCTTTCCATGTATTCAGTCTCAGATAAAAAAACACACCCAGGATGAATATATCATTCTGAGTGGTGATGAAGTTCATACGGTTGGTATTGTTCTGGAAGGAGCTTTGGAATTAATCAAAGAAAATCCAGCTGGAGGCAAACATATTTTGGATTTTCTAGGACCTTCTCATGTGTTTGGAGAAGGCATCGTATGCACCTATCAGAAACTTGCACCAGTAACGGTACGAGTAAAGGAAGATGCCAAGATTCTCTCCATACCCTTTGACCGCATTATCAAACCTTGTAGCAATTCCTGTGGTTTCCATGTGCAACTCATCAAGAATATGATGATGATACTTGGAGAGAAGAATTACTATCTCAATCAAAAAATCGACCTTTTGATGTTAAAGGGTATGCGGGAAAAACTTGCAACCTTCTTACTTCGGGAAAGTGAAAAACAAAAAAGTAAAACCTTTCAGGTAATTCCCAATCGAAATGAACTGGCTGAATTCCTAAATGTCTCCAGACCATCCATGTGTCGAGAACTTGGACGCATGAAAGAGGAAGGAATTCTTGATTTCTATCAGAACTCCTTTCGTATTTTAAATATGGAGGCTTTAGTGGAAGCCCTTGATTAAGCATGGGTTTTGATTTGTTTTTGTATTTTTTTACGCAGTGCCAGTTCTTCTGAAAGTTCGAACTGGGAACCATATTGTCGATCTAAATTGGTTGTAACCGCTATGGTAAGGGTAATGAGAGGAAAATGCTCGGTATCCCCATGGCGGTTTTTTGCGATGATAAACCCACATGACCAACAAAGCCATGCTCTCCAATTACCTGCTTTAAGGTCTGTGATAAAATCTTGATCATTTCATCTCCTGCTTCAAACCCATAGACATCATTAAATGCCTTAAAGTTATCCAAATCCAGATAGAGCATACTATATGACTGATCTTTTTGTAATATTTTTGCGATTTCATTGTTGATGATTATCTTTTCTCTCCATGGCAATAGCGGCCACACAACTAATCGGTGTATATTCATCCACTTCTAAATCATCGGTAATGCAAACTCCAGGAATACTGGTTTTTTCTTCAAAATATTGAAGTACTTTTTCTACAACCATGGATTCTGAGATGGTTAACCCATTGGTACAAATATGTTTGATATAAAAAGTATTCACATCCTGATTATAGGAACTGTGTTTTTTAATATTTGCAGCTTTTATAAAATCTAGTAGTTCTTCCCTAAGCTCAACGGTGTTGTCCGCAGGTCTAGCAATAAAATACCCTTGTCCATACTGAATTCCCATCTGAATCAGGGTTTCCATTTCTTCAGCAGTCTCAATTCCTTCTGCAATAATTCTAATATTAGTCAGATTGGAAAATTCCATGAGACTCTTTACCAATGCATAACGGCTTCTGTCTTTATGAATATCTCGTATCAGATTCATATCAATTTTCACATAGTGAGGCTGTAATTCGCACATCAGATTCAAACCTGAATAGCAGGAACCCAGGTCATCAATAAACTTTATTCCCATTTGTCATAAATTTAAATTTCACATTTAGCATCTCTCCGGCACGTCTGCACATCAGCATACGGTTTAAAAAGATCTCAAAATATTCCAGAACAGAACAAATCGTTTCATCTAGGGTAATATCCAAAACCACCGTTTGCTTTTCTTTGCTTATGGTTACTTTTGATTCAATGGCAGCATAGTTTACTCTGTCATGATTATCAAAACTTGTGATATCTTGATTCCTTACTCTGTTTCTTCTTACATCAGTTTTATCTGCTAATATAATCGCAGCGGATACTGGATCTACTGCACAGCCTGTATTTTCATCGTGATTTCCAATAGCTCCAAGAATAATTCCAATATCTTTTGCGTCTATCTCCATATCTTTTAATATCTGAAAAGCCAGAAGTGCACCTGAGTGTGCATGGTCAGTTCGGTTAATGGCATTTCCTATATCGTGCATGTATCCAGATATTTTCGCCAGTTCCACCAAATGATCATCATAACCTAATTCTTTTAATATTTTTCCAGCTGTTTCCGCAACTTTTGCGGCATGTGCCTTGGAGTGATCGGTGTAACCTAGCACTCCTAAGGCATGGTTTCCGGCAGCAATTAATTCGTCTATCATTTCATTGTTTTTTATTTCTTTATATTTTACCAAGTAACAACATCTCCTTCTGTCTTTACATTCTTTTTATGGCATCCATAGCCAGACTGGAACGTTCACATTCATCTGCTGTCAATGTAATCTGATAGCAATATGGACTTCCCTTCATCTTTTCGGAGGCATAACTTAAACCATTGGTTCTTTCATCCAACAAAGGATGGTCAATCTGGTTTGGGTCTCCAAGCAGAATTATTTTTGTTCCTTTTCCTGCTCTGGTTATAATACCTTTTGCCTGTTTCGGGGTTAAATTCTGTGCTTCATCTATAATCAAATACGTTTTTGTAATGGATCTTCCACGGATAAAGTTCATCGCCTGAGCAACCAATATTTCACGGTCAAACAGTTCAATTACTTTTCCACTTAATTCGCTTTCATCTAAAAAGCGTTCTGCTTCATCCTGATCTACCAACAATTCTAAATTATCGATGATGGGACGAATCAATGGAGCAATTTTTTCCTGTTCAGATCCTGGTAAAAAACCTATCTCATCGTCAAACTGTGTATTGGGTCTGCTAATGATGATTTTTCGGTATTCCTTTGATTTTACTTCCATAACTTTCTCTAAGCCCACTGCAAGAGAATAAAAAGTTTTTGCAGTTCCAGCCATTCCTTTTACAATTACAAGTGGAGCAACATTTGCATCACTCATCAATGCTTCCTGAAGAAAATACTGACCCACATTTCTTGGCCTTACACCATAGGGGCTTTCTTTTTTATATTCCAATTTCACAATATTGGTTCCATCAAAACGGCCTAATTGTGTTTTCTTTTCTGACTGATTTGCACGAATCAAAAAAAACTGGTTAATAACTGGTTCTATGGCAACGGGATTTCCCTGTCCATCCAATTGATAAACATCCTCTAGTTTAAGTCCTTTTTTCTTAAATTCCAGAAATGCTTCTTCCTTCGCATATACATCCATACGCCCACTATATTGGCGGTCAAAAATTGGTGCCTGCTCTGTGGTAAAATCTTCTGCTTCAATTCCCATCATCTGAGCTTTGATTCTCATAACGATGTCCTTTGTAACTAATATAACTGGAACTTGTTCCTGTTCTAAGCCCTTGCAAACTTTTAATATACGGTTATCATTCTTATCATCTTTAAATCCCTCTGGTAGAGCCATATGTATATGATTCTTCTTGCATTGGCACCGGTTTCTCCATCTGCATTCTTCAGATTATCTAATTCTTCTAATACTGCAACTGGTAAATAAATGTTATGCTCCTCAAAACATGAAAACGCGTAAGGAGCCTGAATCAAAACATTCGTATCTAGTACATAATTTTTTGTCATAAGCAAATTCCTTTCCAGTTTTTTGATATTTCTATCTAAAACTTATTGTATTCCCTATCTACATTTTTCATAATCATGATTATGTAAAATCACAGTAAATTTTATGTGGCAATTGAAAAAGAGCAATAAAAAAACGCCACATAATTTGTGACGTTTTACTTCTTATCGGAAAATAACGGTTTGATTTCTTCCATTATTTTTAGCCAAATACATAGCCTGATCGGCTTGTTCAAATAATTTTCTGGCATTTACTCCTTTTTTCCATCTGGCAATACCTGTGGATATGGTAATGTTACCAGCACCAAAGAATTTTGTCTCCGCAACTTCTTTTCGGATATTTTCCATAATCTGAAACACTTTCTTTTCATTCAAATCTTGAAATAATACCGTGAACTCTTCTCCACCATATCGGTAAAGATAACCTTTTCCTACGCAGTTTTTTTCCAGAATTTTAGTTAAGTATATCAAGGTTTCATTGCCGATTTCATGGCCAAAGGTATCGTTAATTTTTTTAAAGTGATCTACATCTATGAGTGCTAGCCATATATCCTGCTTATTTTTTCTTTTAAACTTCTCTGATGGAGCGTTAATTGATGAATTTTCTTATGTTGTTTACCCATATAGAATACAAGGGAACAAAATAAAAAGGTCAAAGATACTCTCTTGACAACCTCTGGTTTTTGTTTGCATATTTGTTTTGCTTTTGAAACCATATCACCTAACATAACCCTACACTCCGCTGCAATATTTAAACTGTTAAATGAGAAAAAAGGAGCTATCTTGTAATAGCGCCTTTTTAATGTTACTCTTGCACAAATTCTGTCTTTACATAAGCAGTCTTTCCATTGTAGTTAATTCTGCACCAGCCATCAGCCTGCTTTTCAACCAGATTTAACTCTTCTCCCTGATATGCAACTCCAACTTTTTCAGCTGTTTCACTGGCTTCTGCACGAATGTTAACATTGCTTTTTGCTACAACGGTTCCTATCACTGCTTCACCTTCTTCGGTTGTTAAAACTGTTAAAAATTCGGTTTTCACATAGCCTTCTTTCTCTTCATAAAGAACCTTGCTCCAACCATTTGGTTTTTCTTCTAATCTGGTTAATTCTGTACCAGCAGCAACTTTTCCTATTTTATCAGCGGTTTCACTATCGCTGCTTCTGACATTTACGGTTGTTGTAGCCTTTACTGCTTGAGTAGCTGGCACTTCGGTTACTCCAGCAACTGCATTTTCATCCGTTGTTGCAGGATCAGTCACAGTTTCTTCGGTTACTTCCTCCGTTACCGAATTTTCTGCTGCTTCTAAAGCTGCAATCGTTTCACCAACGGTAGTATCAAGCTCGCTTTGAAGGCTTGCCATTAATAACTTTAAATTTTCATCTAAGGCGATGGAGTCCGAATAAAGCACAGAAACTCTTGTTAACAGGTCAACTACGTCTTCTTGTTCCGCTATCGCTTCCATATATGCTAACTCATTATCTGCAAGTTCACCATCATAAATATAAAGTTTACCTGATTCATCTGTTCTTAAATACATAGGATTTAAACCTGGTGCAAGCGTATCAATCTCTATTAATTTCGCTTCATAATAAGCATATACCAAATAAGAATTGGCTTCTGGTCCTGCTTTTGTATAACAAACGATATTCTGGTATGATTCAATATATTTTTTCTTGGTTTCAATTCGTATCTTTTCGGTATCCTTCACGAAGCTTT
>CANRGO010000115.1 GCA_947630125.1 uncultured Lachnospiraceae bacterium
AACATGGGATGAAGAAGAGTAAAAAATGTGTATTATGAATTAAAATTTGCTGAGGATACAGAGTTTGGTGCAACTCAACGTGTAGTAATTGAAAATGTTAAGGTAAAATTAAAATAATTAGATAATAAAAATCTTATAATCTTAATAATATTAGATTATAAGATTTTTTATTGAGAGTATCATAGTGGCGTATAAAAAATTATTTTATGAATTTGTTATATAAGAACCTTTATTGAATAACCTTCTTTTACATGCTATAATAAAGAGTTGAGAAATTAACAAATACTATTACCATAATTCATGGCAATATATTTTAAGGAGATAAACTATGAAGCGTCAGACGAGCAATAAGTTAGTGATACCATTTAATAGGCTTGCAGCTCTAGTAAATTTAGATATTCTTTCTGTTTTCATATCAACTTTTTTGGGGTTATATGTGCGATATGATTTTAGATTTGTAACTATTCCGACGGAATTTTTAGAACGTGCTTTTAGTGTATTATGGATTAATGTTATTGCAATGCTTTTCTTTTTTTGGATTTTTAAACTATATAAGAGCATCTGGAGATTTGCAAGTACAAACGAACTACTGAATATTAGTGTAGCAGTTTTATGTTGTGCGCTAATTCAATTGGTCACTTTTATGTTTCAAAATAAATTAATGCCGAGATCCTATTATTTTTTTTACGGCTTCAGTTTGATGTTATTTACCATTGGGATTCGATTTAGTTACCGCATTATACGTATTATTAACTCAAAAAGAGTTAACTTTATCAGAGGTGCAAAAACTATTAATACCATGATTATTGGAGCGGGTGTTAGTGGAAATGCCATATTAAAAGAGATTGAAGCAAGTCCGTATGTTAATATGCATGTAAGTTGCGTAATTGATGATAATGCCAATTGCCATGGCAAGTTCTTGCGTGGAGTGCCTATTGTAGGAGGCAGAGATAAGATTGTAGATTCAGTGGAGAAGTTCGGTATTGATGAAATCATTGTAGCGATTCCATCTGCAACCAAAATAGAAGTACGAAAAATATTGGAAATCTGTAAGGAAACAGGATGTAAAATCAGGATTCTACCAGGAATGTATCAACTTTTAAATGGTGATGTCAGTGTTTCTCAATTGAGAGAAGTTGATATTGAAGATTTACTTGGCCGAGAACCCATTCAAATCTATAACAATGAAATTTATAAATATATTCAAGACAAAGTAGTTTTGGTCACAGGCGGTGGTGGTTCCATAGGAAGTGAGTTGTGCAGACAAATAGCGGCTCATTTACCCAAGCAATTGATTATCCTTGATATCTATGAAAACAATGCGTATGAGATACAACAGGAATTAATACGGGATTATCCAAATCTGGATTTGAAAGTACTGATTGCATCGGTAAGAAATGAAAATCGTATAAATTCTATTTTCAAAACATATCGTCCTCAAATTGTATATCACGCAGCAGCACATAAACATGTACCATTAATGGAAGAGAGCCCAAATGAGGCAATTAAAAACAATGTGTTTGGAACATTGACCACGGTACAGGCAGCAGATCGTTATAAGGTTGAGAAATTCATACTGATTTCCACAGATAAGGCAGTGAATCCAACCAATATTATGGGAGCAAGTAAGCGTATTTGTGAGATGATTGTCTATATGATGGGCAGCAGATCAAAAACAGACTTTTTTACGGTTCGATTTGGAAATGTTTTGGGAAGTAACGGTAGCGTAATTCCATTGTTTAAAAAACAAATATCCAAAGGTGGACCTGTAACAGTAACACACCCGGATATTGTTCGTTATTTCATGACTATTCCAGAAGCTGTTTCTTTGGTGCTTCAAGCGGGAGCTCATGCCAAGGGTGGAGAAATCTTTGTGTTAGATATGGGAGAACCAGTTAAGATTTTGGATTTAGCAAAAAACCTGATTAAGCTATCTGGTTATCGTGTAGATGAAGAAATTCAGATTGTCTACACAGGACTCCGACCAGGGGAAAAAATGTATGAAGAGTTATTGATTCAGGAAGAGGGCTTGGAAAAAACAAGCAATAAAATGATCTTTATTGGGAAACCAGTTGTCTTTGATGAAACTGCATTTGAGCAGCAGTTAGTTTATTTAAAAGAAAAGTGTATGAAAGATTCAGAGAATATCAAAGAAATTGTAAAAGAGATAGTTGAAACATATAAAGAGGCATAAAGTTTATTTAGACAGGAGTTCATGATGTATTTATCTATAAAAAGGATTTTGGATTTTACGCTGGCAAGTATACTTAGTATTTTATTGTCACCAATTTTGCTTTGTATTGTAATTGCCATTAAACTTGAGAGCAGAGGCCCAGTGTTTTTCAAACAGAAGCGTATCGGAAAACATAAAGAGTATTTTATGATTTATAAGTTCAGGACCATGAGAGTGGATACTCCGGCTGATATGCCAACCCATTTGTTGGAGTATCCAGAACGTTATATTACAAAGACTGGAAAAATATTAAGAAGAACTAGTTTAGATGAATTGCCTCAATTAATTAATATAGTTAAGGGAGAAATGTCATTTGTTGGACCGAGACCTGCTCTATGGAATCAGTATGATTTGATGGAACAGCGGGATTTATATGATGCAAATTCTGTACTTCCAGGGTTAACGGGCTGGGCACAGATCAATGGTAGGGATGAATTGGAAATTCCCTTAAAAGCAAAACTGGATGGAGAATATATTAGTAAGCAGAGCTTTCTTTTTGACTGTCGCTGTCTGATCGGTACATTTTTTAGTGTTATTAAAGCAGACGGGTATGCAGAGGGGAGAAAGAAAAAAAGGTAAGTAGTGATTCCACTTGGAGGTGAAACTAGAAGAATATGGAAAGAGTATTCATAACTGGCATGCATAGTTATATAGGTAATGAGTTGGAACGATATTTGACACAGCCATCCTTCCAACAAGATTTCCAAATTACCAAGTCTTCACTTCGGGAAGTGGATGTAGAGAAATTAGATTTATCGGAGTATGATACCATTGTTCATGTTGCTGGAATCGCCCATGTTGATATGGGCACGGTGACAGAGGAATTTCAAAAAAAATATAAACAGATAAATTGTGATTTAACATGTAAGCTGGCGAACCAAGCAAAAAGTCAAGGGGTAAAACAATTTATCTATATCAGCAGTATGATTGTGTATGGAGATAGCAATCCGCCTGGAACCAGAAAGGTGATAACGAAGGAAACTGTTCCCGTACCAGTGTCAGTCTATGGTGGCAGTAAACTGGATGCAGAAAAAGAAATTCTAAAACTGAATTCAGAATCCTTTTGCATTACGATTGTGAGACCGCCTATGGTGTATGGTAAAAATTCCAAGGGGAATTACCCTAAGCTTTCAAAATTATCCAGATATCTTTTATTTTTTCCAAAAATAGAAAATAAACGCAGTATGATTTATATAGATAATTTGTGTGAATTATTTCGTCTTTTGATAAGAAACAGAAAAACTGGAATTTTTTGTCCTGATAATGAAGAGACAAGATCAACCTATGATATGGTTCGTGAGATTGGAAAAGCACATGGAAGAAACATTATAGGAATCAGATTTTTGAATCCATTAATCTATTTCGTAGCAAACTATTCACCCATAATCACGAAAGTCTTTGGGAATATGGAATATGATAGAACCTTGACTTACTGTGAAGGGTTAGAATATCGCATCTTTAATTTTGAAGATTCTATTATGAAAACGGAAAGAGAGCAGGTTTGAGAATGTACCCTTTGGTTAGCATTATAACGGTGTCTTTTAACAGTGAAAAAACAATAAAAGATACCATTGAAAGTGTTTTAAATCAGACTTATGAAAAAATAGAATACCTGATTATCGATGGAAAATCAAAAGATCAGACAGTACAAATTGCTGAATCGTATGTGGATAAATTCAGAGAAAAAGGATATTCCTATCAGATTATTTCTGAGAATGATTCGGGAATCTATGATGCTATGAACAAAGGAATATATCTTGCAACAGGTGAGATCATTGGCATCATAAACAGTGACGACTGGTATGAACCCCAGACAGTAGAAAGAATGATGCAAACATATGAGAAAGACCCATTCGATATGTTCTACGCGGATATCCGCGTTATCAAGGGAGAAAAAACATTTGTGAAGCACTCAAAATTAAGAGAACCTGTTGTGTCAAGAGATTGGAATCATCCAACCACATTTATTACGAAAAAAATGTATCAAAGATTTCCATATAAATTAGAAAGTCTGCACGATGATTGGGATTTATATTTGAAAATAAGGAAGTCGGGAAGTAAAATTGTGGTGTTAAATGAAGTGCTGGCTAATTTCCGGTTAGGTGGAGCCAGCAATGAAAAAGATATCAAGAAGTCTATTCAACGAGGAAAAGCAAGATATCGAATCTACAGAAACAATGGATATAGTAGAGCTTATCTGATTGAGTGTGTTTTTATAGAAACAGTAAAATTTTTCTTCGCATAATGAGGAAACAGAATTTGAGGGAATAATATGCGGATTGCAATTGACTTATTGTGGGTACGGGTAGGAAAAGTAGGTGGAACAGAATCATACATTAGAAGTATTCTGGACGCCATCATAACTTATGGCAGCAAACATAGTTACATACTTCTTGTATCAGAAGACAATGCCTATAGTTTTCATGAACTGGGAAAGAATTCCAATATAGAAATCAAACAATGCAATGTGAAAAGTGCACTTCCCTGGAGAAGAATTATTTGGGAGAATCTATCCTTACACAAAGTCTTGAAAACCATGGACTTAGATTTGATTTTTATTCCAATTTATTTTAAGCCTTTTTTATACAAAACTACAATCCCCTGCGTTTGTACCATTCATGATTTGCAGGCAATTCATTATCCGGAATATTTTTCGTGTTTGAAACGTCTTTTTTTAATATTTAACTGGAGGTATACCTGTAAGAGTGCAGATTATATCCTAACAGATTCGGATTTTTGTAAACAGGATATTATAGCTCATTTTCCAGCAGCAAAAAAGAAAGTGGAAACAGTCTATGTTCCGGTTCCAAAAAGCAATCATATAGATCAGTTTCCAGGATTGAAAGATCGCTATCAAATTGAAGAGCAGAAGTATTTCTACACGGTTAGTTCACTTTTGCCCCATAAAAATTTGGAGACAATATTTCGTATGATGAAAGAATATCAATCAATCGAACCTAACATGAAATTAGTGATTAGTGGTGTTGGAGGACAAGAAGAAAAGGTGCTTGAATTAGTAACAGAGCTTGGGCTGCAAAATACCATTTTTTTTACTGGATATATATCAGACGAAGAACGAGATAGTTTGTATCAGCATTGTTATATGTTTTTGTTTCCCAGTATTTTTGAAGGATTTGGCATTCCACCAATTGAAGCCTTGCAGTTTGGAGTAAAAACAATCATGACATCGAAGTCCTGTTTATATGAAACCAGCAAAGGCTATGCTTATTATGTAGAGGATGCAAAGAGTGTAGAACAGTGGCTATCCGTGATTGAACAAGCATCTACAAGGGAAGCGAAAGTCTTTGACTTTCCGGAGTATCAGGAAGACTATATTCTAAATCAATTATTGGCGATATTTCAAAAAGTAATCAAGGAAAAGTCAAAGTGAGAGAAACGTGTAGGAGTAGGAAGATGAATCAGGTTTATGAA
>CANRGO010000116.1 GCA_947630125.1 uncultured Lachnospiraceae bacterium
GCAACTAACAAGGATCTCTTAACTTCTTCCACACTTTCTAGTGCTTCATCGTAATTATCCAGATAAATCATACCTATAGCCAATGACTGATCATCATTTTCTTTTAATGCAATTTTTAAGGCTGTTTGATCGAACATATATAAGGCAACTAAAAAGCCTTCATAATCATCACCTTCAATAATATCACTATTCTCTGCCATTTCTCTTAAAGAAATTTTCTTCATGGTTACATGAAAATCTCTGCCTTGATATTCAATATCCAAAAAATTATCAGAAAAATTTAATATACCAGGGATTTTTTCTTTTGTAATCGCAGGGAACAAACTGCTGATATGCTTGTGAAAGCCCTTTTCTTTTTGTATAACACGTTCAAATGCCTCATTGGTCCATACAACTTTACCACTATCATCAAGCAGACAATGGGGTAATTCTAACTCTCTTAGAAGTTGCTTTTGTATCTGACCATATTGGGTAGCAAAACTTATTAATTCATGCATAATCAATGGTTTATTATAGATAATCATAAAGGCCAGTACTCCAAAATAAAAAACAGTAAAGCCATTTAAAATTAATCCTGCCCTGTAATCAACAAAATAAACCCAGATATCCACGAGTGCCATTAAAAACCCAAGGATAAATGCAGATTGCAAATATGTTTTTAGCCTACCCTTTAACTTAATTTTTCCATTCATACTCATCTCCGTAGATCTAATCATGATTTATCATATCATTATTTCATACTTATAGCCAAAACATTGCATAACTATAAAGAGTATACCATTTTTATTATGATTATTCTACAATTTTATCCTTTTATCACAAAAGCTTTCTTGGCTTTGCAAATATTTTACATACATTTTACGGTTATAAGGTATCGATACAGAAGTGTTTTTTATATTCTAAAACTGCCTATAACCTATACATCAATCATACGGAAGGAACTCTTTATTCTCATGAAAACCAACAAAAAATTAAAGCATCTCTATTTGCAAAATCTTTCTGTAGCATTTCTTTTGCCATTTTTCTTGATTCTTATGTTCATCTTATTTATTACCTACACACAAGTAAAAGATAATCAAAATAAACAAAGTCAAACCTATGTGATTCAGTTGAGCGGACAAATCCAGGAAACCATTCAGCGTTTTGTTAGCATCGTGGAAACAGCAGCTCTGGATCCAAGAATTATTTCTTTAGATTATACCCAGGCAGAACCATACATGACAGACCTAATTAATATAGAAGGTTCTGATTACTGGTCACATTTTATCGTTGCAAATCAATATGGAACGGAACAGGCACATTCAGAAGGCGATGAGTATCATGGCGTTTCCATTCGCACAGAAGAAGCTTTCAAAAAGGCATGGGATAGTAAAACCACTGTAATTTGCGAACCTAGTATTTCAAAAAGTACTGGTCGACTAGTTCTTGGAATCAGTACTCCGATTTATCGAAACGGCACTGTTTGTGGAGTTCTTATTGGTTACTTATACCTTGAAAAAATAACTGAACTTCTAAATCAGGAAACTTTTACTCCGAATAGCTATGTTAGTATGATAAATTCTGATGGTCTTATTAGTGCACATCCAAACAGTGAATATATCTTAAATAAACAGTGGGCTGAAACTGACCTTCAAAATAATCTATATTCCTATGCACCATTGGGAATCCAAAATATGACCCTTTGTATGGTTTCCCCTGTAAACGAAGCCTATTCCTTTATTTTTCTGCTTGCATCAATTTTAATTCCCAGTTTAATTATTGCAGTACTTATTTCCATCGCTAGTTCATTCTATCTATCAAAAAAACAAGTTTTATTAATTGGTTGGATTGTTGAACAAACGAAAAATTTATCCACAGGAAAAACTAAAATTCACCATCGCAAACTGCCTTTTGAAAAATCTATTGAAATTATACTTTTAAAACAGTCTATTTTTCATCTGTCAGAGTCATTAGAATCCATACTCAGCCGTTTAGAAAGCGAAAGTATGGTACTTGAAAAATCAATGGAACAAGTATCCTCTTCTGTTTCCCTTTCTTCCAATAATATGGAGATTATTTCATCTCAAATAGAAGAAATTGCCGCTGCCACACAAGAAATTACCGCCACGACAGAAAGTCTAACTCATCTATCTTCCGGGAACCTTAACTTTATAGAATCCATCAGTACTTATTCAGCCGAAGGGAATGAATTTGCATTGGAAATGGCGAGTAATGCAGATCGCTTCCAAACAGAAGCACGAGACGGCAAAATAAGAACCGATTCGATTTTAAGAAATTTACAGTTTCAATTAGAAAACTCTTTAGACGAAAATAAGAAAGCAGTTCAAATTTTAGATTTTTCTAATGAAATTATTGAAATCGCCGAAGAAATTAACCTGTTATCATTAAATGCCTCAATTGAAGCAGCACGAGCCGGCGAATCAGGGCGTGGATTTGCAGTCGTAGCATCTGCCATCAAAAAATTAGCCGAGAACAGTAACCATTCCGCAAGTCAAATAAAGAAATCAAGTATCCAAATAACCTCTTCCTTGGAGAAACTCATGGCACAGGTTCGTTCCCTACTGCAGTATGTTGACAGAGATGTAATGAATGACTACAATCACTTTTTATCAATTTTTGAAAATTATTACCAGGATGCCGGCAAAATATCCATGATTATGGGTCACTTTCATAACCATGCATCTGAACTGCGAAACTCTATCTCTGATATGAATCAAGGAATCCTTCAAATTACAGAAGGAATGAATACCAATTCCCAGGCGTTGAGCTTTATTGCTGAGCAGTCCTCAGAATTCTCAATTTCCCTTGCATCGATTCAGGAGCAAACAACTATCTGTAATCAGACATCCACACAATTGAAAAACCAATTAGATCAATTCTTAAATAAGAAATAAAAAAAAACTTCCGATTTCTCGGAAGATTTTTTTTAATCTAAAGTATATGGCATTAAAGCTACGTGACGTGCTCTTTTAATAGCAACAGTAAGTGCTCTCTGATGTTTCGCACAGTTTCCTGTGATTCTTCTAGGAAGAATTTTACCTCTTTCAGAAACATATCTTTTTAATTTATTTACATCTTTGTAATCAATAGAACTATCTTTACCACAAAATACACATACTTTTTTTCTTCTGCGCATTCCGCCTCTTCTCTTCATTGGAGAATCGGTTCTATCTGCTGATTTGTTGTAAGCCATTGTGCAGACCTCCTATCATAAATTTGATTTTATTTGCTTAGTTAAATGGTAACTCCTCATCAATTCCATCTGGAATGTTCATGAAGCCGTCACCTGCTGATGATACTGGGGCCGGTCTGTTTCCACTGTTGTTTTGATATCCTCCATCAGAACTTGCACTTTGTTTGCTTTCAGCAAATTCTAATTCTTCAACTACAACTTCTGTTGTGTAAACTTTCTGGCCTTCTTTATTGGTATAACTTCCTGTCTGAATACGCCCCGTTACTAGTAACTTAGTTCCCTTATGACAATATTTTTCAACAAACTCACCTTGTTTTCCAAAGGCAACGCAGGTAATGAAGTCTGCTGTGTTTTCACCGGAATCATTACGACTTCTACGACGATCAACGGCTATGGTATATCTTGCAATAGCCATTGCATTATCACTCTGAGAATATCTCACTTCAGGATCACGCACTAAGCGTCCCATAAGAATTACTTTGTTCATACCAAGTCCTCTTTCTATTTCTCGTCTTGTCTAACGCACAAATATCTGATTACATTTTCCATAATACGAATACGAGATTCGATTTCCGCTGGAACTGTTCCATCAGCGTCGAACTGGATGAAATAGTAGTATCCTTCTTTCATTTTCTGAACTTCGTAAGCTAATCTTTTCTTACCCCATTCATCAACGTTAGTAATTACACCACCGAATCTTTCGACTAAAGATTTGCAAGCTTCAACTGTTGCAAGTCTTTCTTCATCTTCGACTTTCGCATTAACAACAACGGCTAATTCATATTTGTTCATGCTTTGTTACCTCCTTTTGGTCTCTGGCCCCTCTCTAAGTAGGAGCAAGGAATTGATTTTAATAATATATCACGAATAATTATGATACCACAGAAAGTGCCTATTATCAAGGTTTTTTAATAATTTCTTTTGTATTTTTCTCTACTAATTTGCGAGGTACCATAATCTGATGTCCACAACCCATACACTTCAATCTAAAGTCTGCTCCAACGCGAAGAACTTCCCACTCTCTACTCCCGCAAGGATGCTGTTTTTTTAATTTTACTACATCTCCAATTTGATACTCCACGAATTTAATACCTCACTTATAAAGAATTCAAAATAATAAAACGGCTGTTTAAGAAAATAACGATAGGTTACCACTTAGTAAATCTTTCAATATTGCCAGAAATTCTCTTAGTAAATTAGTCGGAAGCAGAAAACGATCTGATGGAGCTGGCATAGAAACAACATTTTTATATTCTAGTTCTTCTGCTATTTTAACTGCACGAAACACATGGAAATTACTGCTGATAATTCCAACTGTACTACCTTCATCAACAAACTCAGCAGAATTCAGCAAGTTTTCATAGGTGCTCGAAGACTCTTTTTCCAAAATAATACGCGCTTCCTCTATCTTTCCCACAGAGATTAAATAATCCTTCATCCCTTCTGCTTCTGATAGAGGCTCATCATTACCCTTTCCTCCCGAGACGATAACAACTGTTTCTGGATTTAGTCCCAGATACTCTATGGCATAATCTAGTCTTTGCTTTAGAATCAAACTTGGTCCACTTTCCTTTAATTTAGCTCCCAAAACAATTACATAATCGAGATTTTGAAAATTCTTATTAGCAAATCCACTTAATATAAGTCCTTCAATAAATAAAAAACAACTCAAAAAAACACTTACACAAACTACTACCAGTATCGTTAGCCACTTGGCTTGTTTCTCTTTTTTATGATTCTTAGATTGATAAACTGCAGCCAGAAGCGTTAGGAACGATGCCGCTAACCAAACCAGTTGAAAATAGGAAAGACCACTATATAGAAGGATTCCTATAAAATACAGGAAAAAAATAAGGGAAAGGATCAATAATAAAATAAAGGATATCTTCCATTTTCTTTCTTCAATCACTGGTACTTTTAAATTTGGATCACTTTTTACAAATTTTATGTCTGCCATGTTGTCCTCATTTACTTTTTTGCTATGTTTTTTCATCTCTCTGTAAATATAGCAAATTAACTTACAAAGTTCAATCAATCTTTTGTTAATAATTACTTAATTTTATGCAAAAAAAGGGTACAGAGTATGTGAATACTCCGTACCTTCTCAAAAATTTAAACTCTATGCTTCTTTTTCTTTTTTAGCTTTTCCAACCATGAAATAACTTACGAATAATGCAATTATATATAAAACGAGGGTTGCATATAATACATTCTGATATCCAACAGGATTGATTTTGTTGCCATGTGAATCCTCAACAAAACTTCCTGTGTGATTTACAATAAAAGATGCCAACTGATTTCCTGCAAGTCCGGCAAAAGCCCAAGCAGATAATACAAGCCCATGAACCTGGCTGATTGTTTTCATACCAAAATGGTCTGATAGTAAAGTAGGTACATTACTAAATCCTCCGCCATAGCCTGCATTTACCATAAATAACAATGGAATAATTAGAAC
>CANRGO010000117.1 GCA_947630125.1 uncultured Lachnospiraceae bacterium
GAACTCCACCAAGACGAAGAAGACCCCGAATTTATGTTTCAGGATTATGAAAATATTCCAAATGGATTGATTGACGAATGTTGGTTAAGTAATAATGTATTTAAGGTTTTGGAGTCTTTCGAGAATATGGAAGAAAGTCAAAAAGAAATGGAAACAGCAACTTTTCAGGCATCTGTTGGTGGTGGAGCTGTGGAAGTAACTGTTTCTGGTAAAAAAGAAGTGATAGAAGTAAAATTACAAAAAGAAGCAGTGGATCCAGATGATGTGGAAATGTTACAAGATTTAATTCTTGCAGCAGTAAATGAGGCAATGCGTAAAGCAGACGAAGCAAGTAACCAGGCAATGGGCAAAATGACTGGCGGTTTAGGACTTGGTGGAGGCTTTCCCTTCTAATGAATCTTTATAGCGGATATATGAATAAATTGATTGATGAGTTATCAGCCCTTCCGGGTATAGGAAGTAAATCGGCGCAGAGACTTGCTTTTCATTTAATGAATATGCCAAAAGACAGGGTGATGAGACTTGCAGATACAATTGTTCAGGCAAAAGAGCATGTTAGATATTGTAAAACCTGCTTCACCCTTACAGATCAAGAGCAGTGCCCTATTTGTTCAAATGAAAAACGAAATCATGAAGTTATTATGGTTGTTGAAAACACAAGAGATTTAGCTGCATATGAGAAAACAGGAAAATATGAAGGTGTATATCATGTTCTTCATGGTGCAATTTCTCCAATGCTTGGAATTGGTCCAAATGATATAAAACTGAAAGAACTTTTGGTCCGGATGGAAGCAGAAGTGGAAGAAGTAATTGTAGCAACCAATTCAAGTCTGGAGGGCGAAACAACAGCAATGTATATTAGTAAACTTATCAAACCCCTTGGTGTAAAAGTATCCAGAATCGCAAGTGGTGTTCCTGTTGGGGGAGATTTGGAATACATTGATGAAATTACATTATTAAGAGCATTAGAAGGAAGAATTGAAATATAATAAAACAGGGGATAATAATATGTCAAAATTGAAGTTTGGAACCACAAAGGATGGACAAGAAGTATATCGTTATATTTTAACAAATAAAAATCATATGGAGGCACATCTTACAAACTATGGTGCTATTTTATTAGACTTGCTTGTTCCTGACAAACAGGGAAATGTAGCTGATGTTGTGTTGGGATATGACAATGTTCAGGATTATGAAGTTAATAGCAGTTTTTTTGGAGCAACAGTAGGTCCAAGTGCAAATAGAATTGCTGGAGCGTCTTTTTCTCTAGATGAAACATTATATAAACTTCCAGTGAATGATGGTCCAAATAACTTACATAGTGATTTTGATTTGGGGGTTCATAAGAGAGTCTGGTCAGCGATTGAAAGTGACAATAGCATCACTTTTGTAATCAACCTTAAAGATCAGGAAATGGGTTTTCCTGGAAATAAAGAAATTATGGTTACCTATACGTTAACAGAAGAGAATGCACTTGAAATTCTTTACAAAGGAACAACAGATAAAAACACGTTGTTTAATATGACAAATCATAGTTACTTTAATTTGAAAGGACATAATCAGGGGGATATTCATGATCATGAATTAGAACTTTGTGCTTCTCTCTATACGCCAGTACTTGAAGGTGCAATTCCAACAGGAGAATGTGCTACCGTTGCAGGAACTGTATTTGATTTTACTACTCCTAAAAAAATGGGAAAACAGATCCAAGATGATGTAGAACAATTAAAACTTGTTCAGGGTTATGACCACAACTTTATTATTGATGGATGGAATGGTGCTTTAAAAAAGGCAGCAGTTGTAAAAGAAGAGACTACAGGCAGGGTTATGGAAGTTTATACAGATCTTCCAGGCATCCAGTTTTACGCAGGTAATTGTATAGGAACTACCATTGGAAAAGAAAACACAACCTATGGTCCTCGTTCAGGCTTTTGTCTGGAAACACAATATTATCCAAACTCAGCAAATGAAGCATCTTTCCCACAACCATTTACAGATGCTGGTAGTGTTTATGAAACAAAAACTATTTATAAATTTCTTGCAGAATAAATTAAAAAACGTGGCATAGGAGTGTATACATGTCAAACATACGGGAATATAAACCAGCCACTAGTCAGGCTGAAAAAGACAGACTGAAAAGTCAGTTGATTCATCATAAAAGGGCTGTCTTCATGCGAACGTTGCTTGGGCTTGTTATTATAGGAAGTATTAGTTTTGTTATATACATCCAATGGAAGAATAAAGTTTACAGCACATATACAACAACATTTTCTGCTGAGAAACAGGAAGTGTCGGGTGCGGTTACACTAGAATTAGCAGGTTCCATTATGACATATAGCAGAAATGGTATTAGTGTGATGGATAGCAAAGGAGTGGCAGTCTGGAATCAAACCTTTGAAATGCAACAACCACTCCTTCGTAAAAATAGTACTTATGTTGCGGTTGCAGATTATAACGGACGTACTATTTATCTGGCAGATACAAAGGGAATGAAAATACAAATTCAGACCTCTCTTTCTATTAAAGACTTTGTTTTATCTAAGGATGGTTATTTGGCAACAATCCTGGAGGATGGAGATATCACAAGAATTTACATTTATAATCCATCAGGAGAAGAGGTCGTCCATTTTCAGCAATCTTTAGAACAAACAGGATATCCTTTTGCATTAGCTTTTTCCCCCAACAGTGAATTGTTAGGTGTTTCCTATTTGCTAACTGATGGCGAACAAATTCGTACCAGCGTTGCATTTTATAATTTTGGGGATGTTGGACAAAATGAAAATGAAAACCTTGTTAGTTCTTATAAGTATGCAGATACAGTAGTCCCTTATATGGATTTTTTAGATCAGGATACTGTAGTGTCCGTTGGAGATAACAGGTTGATGTTTTATGAAGGCAAACAAAAGCCGGTAAGTTTTTTAGAAACAATTTTACAGGAACCTGTACATAGTGTGTTTTGTAACAATGGATATTTGGGTCTAGTATTTGTTGATACAACGCAAGGGAAAAAATACCGTTTGGATGTTTATGATCAAAAAGGTGAAGTTTTATTTCAAAAACATTTTGACTTAGAATATACAGATATAATTTTTTCCACCAATGGAGTAATTATTTATAATTTTGATGAATGTATCCTTTTGACAACAAAAGGACTAGAAAAATACAGTGGTACTTTTCAAAAGAAGGTTCAGTTAGTGATTCCAACAACTAAAGCAAATCAGTTTGTATTAGTTGGTAGTAATTATATCGACACCGTTGAGTTTCAATAGGAGGCATATGAGTCTGAATATTATTTTTATTTTAGGGTTTGTTTTAATTGCATGGCGTATGATACATGGTTACAAAAAGGGAATGATAGAGGAAATTGTTTCTCTGATCTCTTTGATTGTTGCTGTTGTAATCGTTTTTCTGTTTGGAGTGGCGGTTACGGGATATCTTGATAAAGAAATGAATCATATGATTATTGCAATCATTTTTATTCTTGTGATAGGTTTTGTTTTCAAATTGCTTGGCTTTTTATTTATGTCGTTAAAAATAATTTCTGAATTACCCATCATAAAAGTAGTAAATAAAATAGCAGGAATTCTTGTGGGAGCATGTGAAGGAATTCTGTTTATCTGGATTGGATTTCTTGTTTTAAATTATTTTGAAGTTGGAACGATTAGTGAATTTGTTACTTCTTCAGCCCTAAGTAATCCTTTTATGAAAGTGCTATATGAAAATAATATTTTAGAGCAGTTGATTCAAATGTTTATAACCAAAAATGCGTACTTTGGACAACTTGTTTCAGGTCGTCTGCTTTAGTACCTATTCTGTTTAGGCAAATAAAACCAAGGTGGACATCTATATGTTTGAGAATCTTCTGTTCAAAAATTTAAAAAACAAATCGCGAGAAGCCTTTCACAGAAGTATACATAATATTTTGGAAACAAAAGTCAGACATCGAAAGATTGATTTTTTCTGGATTTTATTTCTTTTTTTTCTAATGCTTGCAATTACGTTTGCGGTTTATAAGACAGGTGGAACAAATTCCTATGTACATCTGTTATATATTCCTATGATACTTTCTGTTTTTTTGCTAGGAATGAGAACCGCAATCCTATTTGCAATTATTGCTGGGCTTTTGGTTGGCCCATATATGCCTTATGATGTTAAAAATCAAATTATGCAAGCGCCACTTTCCTGGATGATTAGGTTATTCATGTTTATTGTTGTGGTATCAACAGTAGGCAGTCTGGTTCGCTATATAAAAAACTCAAAAGGATTAGAGATTTTGCGAGCGAATGAAGATATATTTACGGGGTATCCAAATTTTAACAAATGGAAGAGTGATATGCAGGAGGCCACTTTAAAAAAGAAGAGTGTGAAAATCAACCTGATTATGTTGGAATTGGAGAATATGGAAACAATCAATCGTAACGTAGGTTATGAAGCTGGTAGATTATCCTATTTGAAATTGATGGAAGCTTCTGGTGCCTATTTTGAAGGAGCATCCATTTATGCCATTTATCCCAATAAAATCTTGGTGATGTTAGTTGGAGAAACAGCTGTTTCTTCTTATAATATGGCAAAAGAGTTTATTGAGTTGTCAAAGAATCCGTATAATATCGATGGCATTCCCCTTGCGTTCATTCTTAAGGGCGGTTTTATTGGTTGTGAGGGAGAGCAAAATATCAATTTGATTTTTACAAGACTTGGTAAAGCTTTAGAGTTAGCCTGCCATTCTCAAAAGGATATTGTGATATTCGATTCTAAAATTGATTTAGATTCACAGGAGTATTATGAAACTTTAGTTTCTATTTATAATGCTGCAAAAGAAAACGCCTTTTATATGGTTTATCAACCTAAACTACATGGAAAAGAAGGTACCTTCGTGGGTGCAGAAGCTTTGCTTCGTTGGAACAATGATAAGTATAAAGGCATACCCATATCAAAAGTTGTTAAAATCGCAGAAGATGCTGGGTTTATAAGTCAGATAAGTAAATGGGTAGTTCGAGAAGTATTAAAACAACAAGCTGAGTGGATGAATATGGGAGTTCATGTCCCGGTGGCAATCAATCTTTCCTCGAGAGATTTAAATGACGATTCCATTATTTCATTTTTGAAAAATTGCTTGGAGGAATTTCAAGTACCTCCTTCTTTGATTGAATTTGAATTAACAGAACGAAGTATTATTGAAGATGAAGACACTGTATTTTCTATATTAAGAGAACTTAAGCACTTAGGTGTTCGGATTTCCTTAGATGACTATGGAACAGGACATAATTCTCTTATGTATCTGGCTAAAAAAATGTTTCATTTTGATTATATAAAAATAGATAAAATGTTTATAGACGAAATTGAAAACACAAATACAAAAATTTTAATTGAAGGAATCATTAAGTCAGCCCATGGAATAGGAATTAAAGTTGTTGGTGAAGGTGTAGAAACTTCAATCCAGGCTGATGTATTAAAAACGATTGATTGTGATGTTCTGCAGGGATACTTATATAGTCGTCCACTTGGAGCAGACAAAATATTGGATTTTATTAAGTCTACAGTCGAGGTTTGATTATTTTTTGATTCGTGTGAAAAATCGTGATAATTCGTTCTTGA
>CANRGO010000118.1 GCA_947630125.1 uncultured Lachnospiraceae bacterium
TTTGGCTACACGGCTCACTGGCGATTACCGTGACCGGACTTACACCGGCTAGTGTGGTCCAGCTTCGCTGGACACACCACATATAAAAAAGTGTCTTCGACACTCTCAACTCCCCTGGCCCCTCATTCTTGAGGGGAAGGGGTTTTTCTTTTCACTACTTTATTGTAAAATTCTATTATGAATATATTACAATCCATTTTTTCTGATTATTATGAACAACTCCTTTATGAACTCCATCCCAGATCCACTGTCATTGAAAATGTGAACAAAATGATTGACTGCGGGGATCCTTCTCATGGTGGGGCTTTCTATGGTTGCCCTCATTGTGGAAAACTCAAGTTTGTTCCTTTCCGCTGCAAAAGCCGTTTCTGCCCTACCTGTGGCAACATGTATAACCAGTTACGTTCTTTCCATATGTCATGCAAACTTGTTTCCTGTGTCCACCGCCACTGTGTTTTTACCATTCCAGAAGAATTACGTACCTATTTTCTCAAGGATCGTTCTCTTCTGGGTTGCCTTTTTCATGCAGTTAGGGATGTTGTCCTTCGTATGTTTTCTAAGATTAATAATACAGAACAGTTCACACCTGGGTTTATCTGTGTCCTTCACACCTTTGGCCGTGACCTCAAATGGAATCCACATATCCATGCTCTTATTTCCGAAGGGGGCGCTGGCAATATTACTCCTTGGAGGATTGTTAAACACTTTGATTACCAGTTTCTCCGATCTGCTTTCCGAAAAGTTCTTTTGGAAAAACTCTCCCTACGCATTGGTCCTTCCTTCCTCAAAATCAAAAATGATATTTACAAGAATCATTCCGAAGGTTTCTACGTCAGAGCTAAGCCCAATCTTTGCACTCCTGACATTACCATTAAATATATCAGTAGATACCTTGGCAGACCGGTAATCGCTACTTCACGTATCGATTACTACGATGGTTAATCTGTGACTTTTCACTACACTAGACATGAGGACGACAAAACCGTATCCGAATGCGTTCCTGCTATGGATTTCATTAAACGTCTCATTGTTCATATCCCTGAAAAACATTTTAAGATGCTTCGCTATTATGGCATTTATGCAAAGCACCACAAACAGGAAAAGAACTTACATAAATGTCTTTCTTCTGAAAAGAAGCGATTTCTCAAACGCCTCTTAGACTGGCGGAATGCCATCCTAATATCATTTGGATATGATCCATTAAAATGTCCTGAATGCGGTACTTCTATGTTGGTTCTAGAAGTCTACCATAAAAAAACTGCACTATTTCTGACTTTGAGGAAATTCCTATATTTTTAAAAAGACTACTAAAGTAGTTACTAATATTCCTTTTTGAATTTTGTACCACCGGTTTGAAAGTCCTTCTACCATTTTAAGCATAACGTTAGATTCCAAATAAATACTGATATAAAGCAAACAATTACCGAAGTAAATTGATATTGCGTCTGAGATATCTCCCCTTAAAAACAAAAATAACCAGGCAATTGACTGCATTAACTTAGAAAATCCAAACTTCATGATCTGATTTTTTTCATTACTTGAATAATGAAATTTATGATAACTAAAAGAAAGTGCAGCTAATGCCAAATCTCCCCAGACTAACACTCCCATTAATGTTTTCACGTCAAGAAGTACTAATGATTTTAGTGAATACAATAGTTCCAAATAACTTCACTTCCTCTCTGTTAATAATTAGATTTTTATTCATTCTTTCTAAGCCAATTATTCTCTATTTCATCAGGAACAAGGGGCTTTGAGAACAGATATCCCTGTATCTCATCGCAGTCCATCTGTTTCAAACAGTCCCACTGTTTCTTTGTTTCAACACCTTCCGCAATTACCTTAATATTATTTACTTTCGCGACAGAAATAACCATTTGAACAATCGATTTCGAATAAATATCATGATCTATATGGTCAATTAACTCTTTGGCAATCTTGATTCTATTGACTGGAAGCTCTCTTAAATAGTACAAGGATGAATACCCTGTTCCAAAATCATCGATAGCAATTGAAATTCCCATGGATGACAACTTTCCAAGAGCATCATGAATCAAATAATTTGTTTCAAGCTGTATATTTTCTGTGATTTCTATCTCAAAATCATTTTTTGGAATTTGATATTTTTCCAATACTTGTACTAATCTATCCGTGAAATCATCTTCCATTAACTGCTTGCTTGATACATTGATTGCCATTTTAATTTTACTTCCATATTCTTTTTTCCATTTTGATAACTGCTTAGCAGACTGTTCCATAATCCAATATCCAAGAGCAATAACCATCCCATTTTCTTCAATAATCGGAATAAAATCCATCGGTGGGATATAGTCACCCTTTTTGGTATACCATCTTAATAAAGCTTCAACTCCATAAATACTTCCATCACTACAGATAACTTGTGGTTGAAATTGTAAAGAAAATTCTTCGTCATACACAACTCTCTTTAATTTCAACTCTATTCTATCTTTTTTATTAATGTATAAACCTATTTGGTTATCATACGTTTGAATTACATTAAATCCTGTTTTTCTTGCCTGCATCATAGCTGTATCTGCATTCCGAATAAGCTCTTCCATATTCTTCGAGTCATGCGGATAAGAAGCTATTCCAATATTTAATGTAACACTTATCATGTGATCCTCAATTAAATATCCGTCGCTACAATAATTTATTACATTTTTAGCGATATGTAATGCTTCGTCATAATCTCCTCTTGATTTAAAAGTTGCAACAAAAATGTCCTCGCCATAGGATGTTACTAAACCTGATTTTTCTTCCATAATATGTTCAATTCGTTTTCCAACCTCTTCAAGTACTTTCTCTGCTATATACTTTCCATAAATCGATTTTATGCTCTTGTATTTATTTTGATCAATATACAAAAGATATATTTTCTCATCGCGATCTATGGTACGTATTATCTTTTCCAGATATTCCTCTAAATATCTTCTATTTTTTAAACCTGTAATAACATCTGTGTTCATGATTTTAATAACTTCATGTGTTCTCTCTTCTACACGTTTCTCGAGTTCAGAAATATACTCTTTTTCTTGTTCGAGGATTTTGTCACGAAAAATACTGTTTTGCGTAAAATTTGTAAAAATAAAATAAAACATAATTGCTGTAACCAAAAACAATAATGATGGAACTTGAATTCCTTTCACTACAATCAACAGTACTGGCAATAAAAGAAATAATAATTCTTTTTTAATCCGTGAAAAACCTATTTGTTCTTTATCTAAGAATGTGCCTTCCTGCTCCTTGACTTTAAGCTTTATTAATCCGGAAATACCCATTAAACCAAATGCAATAACATATCCTCCATCTAAAAGAGAATTAGGTTCGTATGATCTATAATAATATTCATAATAATAAATGATGTCGATTATAACAAAAACAACACCACCTGCGGCAGAAAATTTAACAAACAATGGTTCTTTTCTTTTTCTTGTTGAAAAGAACCAAATATTAGTCCATGCATATATCATAAAATCCATAATAAGTGAACTCATTGAAACAGGATCACTTACCAAAATCTTGGCTCTTGCGGTATCCTGTTCAAACACAAATATCCATACAATCACCATAATACTTATAGCAACCATTACTGTATCTAAGAATATTTGCATTTTATTCCAGCTTTTTACTTGAAAATATCCCGACAATATAAGCGAAAGCAGTAAAAAAAGATTTGTCAATGAATATCCATATGTGATCAGTAAATTATTCTCTGGATTTGTGTGTAAGACCAACGTAAAAAATCCCCAGAAAAAATCACATAAAAACCACGAAAAAATAGATAACATATAAAACAACCCTGATATTTTCAAAAGTTTATGCTGTTCTTTCCAGAAAAACGCATAAAAAACAGGCAAGAAAGCGAACAGGGTAAGAATAGGTGATAATAAATCACCAATTATATTGCTTTGCACTATCAGTGCTATAAAGTACACCACAAATAATATTGCAATTGGTATCGTTACTATTCTCTTCATCCTATCCGCCCTCCTTGGCAATTTATTTAGTTCCTATAACTGAAAGAATCCAACCATATCATCCAGTTTTTCTGCACTTTTTTGATTTTCTAAAGATTGATGTAAAACATCATCTGTTTTTGATGCTATATCGGTTACCCTTGTAGCAATATCAGTTGTCCCTTGTGCTCCTTCACCGGCTGCAGTTGTAATTTCATCAATTGCCTGTCTCATCTGCTGTATTGTTTCAAATAGCTGTTCTGCAATAACATTTATTTCAGTTACCACATTCTGAACCGAGTCTGCATCCTGATCGTATTGTTTACTTGTATCTACAAACATTTTGTAGTCGTTTAATACCTGATTATCAACAAAATCAAGAAGTGCCTTTGAATCCTGCACTACACTTTCTACCGCTTCAGATACGTTGTATGTGATATCGTTAATTCTTGACACAGCATTTTTAGAATTTTCAGCCAGAACGCGTATTTCATCTGCAACTACAGCAAAACCTTTTCCTGCTTCTCCAGCTCGTGCTGCTTCTATTGCAGCATTTAGAGCCAACAGATTAGTCTGACTGGTAATCTTCAAGATTGTCTGTGAAAGTTCTTTGATTTCTTCTATTGCTCCCGTTCTCTTAATTGATTCTCGCAACTGTATATTTGTTTTATCATAGATTTCAATAGCATTCTGATGCGATTTCCCTGTCTCATCCTTAAGTTTTCCTGCACGCTGTTTTATCTCAGACGCCAGATTTTCTCCATGCAATGTACGATCCTTCATATTAGAGACTTCTGATTCAATTTCATAAGTAGACGCATTCATTTCTTCTGTAGAAGCAGAAGTTTCTTCCATTCCTGCTGACAACTCTTCTGTAGTAGCTGAAATATCTTCAATATTTCCATGTACTTCTTCCATTCTTTTAAAAGTCTGATTTGAAATTTCTTTTACATTTTCAGACTCGAGCTGAATATTTCTCATAATTTCAGCAATTTTTTTCTGCATATTATTGGATGATCGTGCGATAGCTCCAACTTCATCTTTTCGATTCAGTAACTTCTCTTCAAACTGAAAATTGAATTTCCCCTCTTCCATAAGCTGTAGTCTGTCTTGGATCACTTTTATTTTTTTTGCGATTGCATCCCCAAGAAAATATGCTACAGCAATACCAGCCAATAATAAAACTCCAGCGAGAGCAATAATGATCAACATGGTAGTATCAATCTTTTCAGATACTACATTTGTATAAACGCCAACAAACCACATACCAATTACTGTTCCGCTCTCATCCTTAATAGGAACATAATATGTTTGGGCAGACTTACCTAGAATATCAGCAGTTCCAGAATATGGTTTCCCTTGTTTTATGACCTGCTCAAGAACTTCCGTAGTTGCCTGAGTACCAACCATACGTTTTCCACTTTCATCCTGTACATTGGTTGCAATTCTGGTGTCGTTCTGAAATACCGTAGCCAGAACCTGAGTCCCTTTTGTAAAATCATCAATTAACTCATAATTTTCATTAAGCTGCGTATCTCCCTTACATAGCTTGCCATCTTTCACGGACCAGTTTCCCTCATAGGCACGTTCAAATAATTGAAGT
>CANRGO010000119.1 GCA_947630125.1 uncultured Lachnospiraceae bacterium
AACTATTGAAGGAAGCGCCGGAGCATCTAGCTGAGGTTCTTAAACTCCGTCAACAACTGGCAAAGTCATCTGTTAAGAAATATTCTGCAATGGAAAATGCAGTCTGCAGTGATGGCAGGATTCGTGGCATGTTTACTTTTCTGGGAGCCAATCGGACAGGACGCTTCAGCTCAAAAATAGTGCAGCTGCAGAACCTGCCGCAAAACCATATGATGGATTTAAAAGAAGCTCGAGGTATCGTCAAAAGTGGTGATTCTGAAGTCCTCGAAATGCTTTATGAAGATATACCAGATACTCTTTCACAGCTTATTCGGACAGCTTTTGTGCCAAAGAAAGGCTGTAAGTTTATAGTTGCCGACTTTTCTGCCATTGAGGCTCGTGTGCTGTCATGGCTAGCAGGCGAAGATTGGAGAAGTGAAGTATTTGCAAGCGGCGGTGACATTTATTGTGCATCCGCATCACAGATGTTTGGTGTCCCGGTAGAAAAGCATGGTGTGAATGGGCATTTAAGGCAGAAAGGCAAGATCGCAGAACTGGCACTTGGATATGGTGGATCAGTGGGTGCTTTAAAGGCTATGGGCGCACTGGATATGGGCCTTGAGGAGGAAGAATTACAACCCCTGGTTAATGCCTGGAGGCAGGCCAATCCGTACATCGTAAAATTCTGGTGGGATGTGGATAGAGCAGCTAAGAAGTGCATCAAAGAAAAGCAATCTCAAGAAATACAAAATATTAAGTTTCATTACAGGAGTGGAATGCTCTTTATCGTTCTTCCTTCTGGTAGGCAGCTTGCCTATGTTAAACCTCAGATTGGTGAGAATATCTTCGGTGGTGAATCGGTCACTTACGAAGGTGTCGGTGCTACTAAAAAATGGGATCGACTTGAAAGCTATGGGCCTAAGTTTGTAGAAAACATTGTCCAAGCAATCTCTCGTGATATTTTGATGCATGCCATAAAGACTCTAAGCTCTTACCGCATTGTGGCTCATGTGCATGATGAAGTTATTATTGAAGCGGATCCTAGCATGTCAATAGATAGCGTATGTGAGCAGATGGGTAGAGTTCCACCCTGGGCAAAGGGGCTGCTCCTAAATGCCGATGGTTACGAATGCGATTTTTATAAAAAAGATTAGTTAAAACATCAGATTTCACCTCCCGCCGTGGCTACCAGGTAGGAGGTGTTTTTTTATGAATGTTTTTCAAGTCATAGATAGTAGCCAAATACATGGTGAAGCAATGAAAATGACTAACAGCCAAATGCAGAAAGAGGCTGATTACTATATGGCTCAAAAAATACTTAAACAGCTTTTATCTGCGGAGTTAATTTCACTGGATGAATTCGACAAAATTACAGAACTGAATCGTAAAAAATTCTCACCTGTTTTAGCAAAGATAATGCCCTAAAACACTTGCTATTACTGGCCTTTAGAGCGAATATGTCATATACCGAAAGCGAGGTGAGATGATGAAAAAGATATTCAAAGTTGATAATATAGCAGCCACTTCAAAGAGAAAACTTCGTGTTGCTGCTTATGCCAGAGTTTCTACTAACAGTGATGAGCAGCTGGTAAGTTTAAAGGCACAGAAAGAGCACTACGAAAGCTACATTAAATTGAACCCTGAATGGGATTTTGCGGGTCTTTATTATGATGAAGGCTTGAGCGGTACTAAGAAATATAATAGAACCGGTCTTTTGGATATGATAGCGGATGCTGAGCAAGGCAAGATTGATTTTATTCTTACAAAGTCAATCAGCCGTTTTGCAAGGAATACAACCGACTGCTTGGAAATGGTAAGAAGATTAATTGATGTCGGTGTGTTCATTCAATTCGAGAAAGAAAATATTAATACAGGTTCCATGGAAAGTGAGTTAATGCTCTCCATACTAAGCGGCCTTGCTGAAAGCGAGTCTGTTTCCATTTCCCAAAACAGTAAATGGGCTATTCAGAAACGCTTTATAAACGGCACCTATATAATTTCCTACCCGCCATACGGTTACATAAATGCTGATGGCAAGATGGAGGTTGTGCCTGAGGAGGCAGAAATCGTCCGCACCATTTTTAATGAGTGCGTTAATGGTAAAGGTGCATTCCTCATAGCAAAGGAATTAAATGAACGAGGCATTCCATCCAAGCGTGGAACGATATGGCATCCGTCAACGGTTCAAGGTGTTCTTAAGAATGAAAAATATACTGGCGATGTTATCTTTCAAAAGACCTATACTGACAGCAATTTTAACCGTCATATAAACTACGGTGAAGAAAACCAGTACCTTCTTGAGAATCACCATGAGGCTATTATTAGCCATGAGGATTTTGAAAAGGCACAACAGGTTATGGAACAGCGTGGTCTGGAAAAGGGCATTCTTAAGAAGGAAGGAAAATACCAAAAGCGGTATGTATTCTCCGGCAAAATAGCCTGCGGAGAGTGCGGTTCAAATTTCAAAAGACGTATTCATTACTCTGGAGAGAATGAGTATATTGCTTGGTGCTGTACAAAACACATAGATCACACAGTAAAATGCTCAATGAAGTTTATCAGGGATGAGGATATTAAGGCTGCGTTTGTAACGATGTTAAACAAACTGATTTTTTCCTGCGATATGATTCTCAAACCCTTTATGCAAGGTTTAAGAAACATTGACGAGAAAGCCTATCTGCAGAAGATTACTGAAATTGAGGAACGCATTGAGAAAAACGAGAATCAACGTAATGTGCTTGTAGAATTGATGTCAAAAGGGCTTCTGAATCCAGGATTGTTTACAAAGCAGAATACGGAACTTTTAAGTGAGTTTGCTCGGCTTGCTACAGAGAAAAAACATATATCTTATGCGGTAAGTGGTAATGCATCAAAGGTAGATGCAACACAAAAACTCATAAGATTTTGTAGCAGAAACAGAATGGCATTGAAATTTAACGATAATGTTTTTGAGGATTTTGTAGATGTGATAGTTGTAAATTCCAGGGAAGAGATTGTATTTAAAATGAAATGCGGTCTTTCCTTAAAAGAAAGGCTGGTGGAATAATGACACATATACCGCACGGTTACCGCATTGAAGGCGGTAAGGCAGTAATAGAAAAAACGGCAGCAGGTCAAGTAAAAGAACTCTTTGAAGGTTATAACTCGGGGTTGGCTCTTACAGTGGCTGCCGAACAAGCAGGACTTAAATTGTACCACGCTTCAGCAAAGAGAATGCTACAAAACGAGCGTTATGTGGGGGATGATTATTACCCTGCCATTGTTGATAGCGAAATTTTTAATAAGGCAAATAATGAAATACGCAGACGGGCATTGGCTCTTGGAAGAGTAAAGGAACGTAAAGAGCCGCTACCCCCTACTCCACAAACACAATTTAACATGGGCAGACAGACGAAGTTTTTTGATGATCCTTTTGCGCAAGCTGAATATATGTACAGTCTGATAGAAAGCGGGGTGGACTGATGGCTAATATGAATATAGGTAAAAATGTTACTGTCATTCCGGCTCGGAAACGGCTTGGCAACACAGTAGCAACAGAAGATATACCGAAACTCAGAGTTGCAGCATACTGCCGTGTTTCTACTGATACAGATGAACAGGCTACAAGTTACGAGGCACAGGTACAGCATTATACAGATTTCATTAGAAAAAATACTGAATGGGAATTCGCAGGCATCTTTGCTGATGATGGTATCTCAGGCACAAACACGAAAAAACGTGATGAGTTTAACCGCATGATAGATGAATGCATGGTGGGCAACATTGACATGATTATTACTAAGTCCATCAGCCGATTTGCCCGAAATACCTTGGATTGCCTTAAGTATATACGTGACCTAAAGGCAAAGAACATACCCGTATATTTTGAGAAGGAAAATATTAATACGATGGATGCCAAGGGTGAGGTTCTCCTTACCATTATGGCATCTTTAGCACAACAGGAAAGCCAGTCACTTTCGCAGAATGTTAAGCTTGGTCTTCAGTATAGATACCAACAAGGCAAAGTGCAAGTCAACCATAACCGCTTTCTTGGATATACAAAGGATGAGGACGGAAACCTTATTATTGAGCCGAAAGGTGCTGAGGTTGTAAAGCGAATTTTCCGAGAGTACCTTGAGGGTGAGAGTCTTGCAGGGGTTTGTAAAGGTTTGATGAGAGATGGCATTTACACTGCGGCTGGCAATCCGAAATGGAGACCGGAAACTGTCCAAAAGATACTGCAGAATGAAAAATATATCGGCGATGCACTGTTACAGAAAACCTACACGGTGGACTTCCTAACAAAAAAGCGTGTCAAGAATGAAGGTATCGTTCCACAGTACTATGTTGAAAATAATCACGAGGCTATCATCCCAAGAGAACTATATCTGCAGGTGCAGGAAGAAATGAAACGCAGAAGCCTTTTATTCAAAGGCAAAGAAGGAAGGAGAAGGATATATAGTAGTAAGTATGCACTCTCCTCCATCACCTTTTGCAGTGATTGCGGAGACATTTATAGACGGACTTATTGGAACAACCGTGGCAAGAAGTCTACGGTTTGGAGATGTGTCACTCGATTGGAAGAGGGACCGAAAGGTTGCACATCAAGGACTATTTCAGAGGAAGACCTCCATGCTGCAGTAGCAGAGGCATTTAACCAGGTTCTTAGCGGTGGTGAATCGATGATTGCGATTTTACGCGAGAATATAGAATCGGTGGTATGCGAGAGTAACGAGCAGGCCATTGCCAACATTGATAAGGAAATGGAAGAGAAACAGATGGATCTCATCAGCTATGCTAATTCTGGCAAAGACTATGAAAACCTTGCTGATGAAATACAGACACTTAGCGAAAGAAAGCAAGCCATTCTTACGGAGGAGGCTGAAAGCCAAGGCGAGCAAGACCGAATAACAGAGATGATGGAATTTATAGAAAACCACGCAGATCAGAGTCTTGATTACGATGAAGAGTTGGTAAGACTCTTAGTTGAGAAAGCAACTATATTTGAAAACAACGTGGTTGTGAGGTTTAAGTCGGGAATTGAAATAGAAGTATGAATATAACTTGGAGTCAGACCGTCAATTAGGAGGTAAACTCTCTTGGTGGGCGGTTTCTTCTTGATTCTCTTGATTCACTCTTTATTGACTTTTTCGACGTATTATAGTATAATAATAAAAAATTGAAATTTGAGGTGAAAAAATGATTAATCTTTCTTGCTAATTTTTAAAGTACATTTAATACAAAGATAAACAGGTGCGTTCTGTTTGTTTTGTTGTACTTATGCAAGAAAGTTATTCTTTTTTCTCTTAATATATACACTTGTGTTATGCTATAATGATTAGCTTAACTACGTATATCTATGAGCTGTAAGAATAATTAATTCTTGCGGCTCTTACTTTTTTATAAATAATTCGAATAAGGAGGATAAATAACATTATGATAAATAAAGACACTTTGCTAACACATGATAATCTCCATATAGAGTCGGATACTGCAGGCGACACTTATATGGAGTGATAACAAGGTCGCCTATTGTTCTGACTTTGTTATTTATACTATTAAATACAGAGGAGGACAAAAATATGTCTTTAAT
>CANRGO010000120.1 GCA_947630125.1 uncultured Lachnospiraceae bacterium
ATACAAAATGATATGATTTATTTAATAGAAAGGTGGTGCTCATATGGCTACAAAAACAGCAAGTGTAACAGCTCGTATAAAACCAGACATTAAAGAATCAGCAGAGGCAATACTAGAAAGACTAGGTATTCCAGTGTCAGTGTTCATTGATATGACCTATCGACAGGTAATCATGCACGATGGGGTTCCATTCTCAATTGACATCCCACAGGGACTTGCAACAAGAGATGGTTTATCTGTTTTAGAATTTGATTCGATAATGAAGACAGGACTTGAACAGGCTAAGAGAGATGAGTCTGTTTCTGTATCGGAAGCATTTCGAAATCTAAGATCGGAGATTTAGAATGCCGGATAAATATGAAGTGAAAATTACGAAGCAGGCATTAGGACAGATGAAAGAAATCGTGCATTATATCTCACATGAATTATTAGCACCTGAGGCAGCGACTAACTTGTTAGACAAAATGGAAGTGGCAATAGATTCGTTATCAGAAATGCCAGATAGAATGTCACTTGTTGATGAAAAACCTTGGAATTCTAAAGGGATTCGTAAGATTATTGTTAAAAACTTTTTAATTTATTTCTGGATAGATGAAGAACATAAAAGAGTTCAAGTCACTGCAGTTATTTTTGAAAAGAGAGATCAAGTGAAGCAATTACTAAATATGGATATGGACTTCAACTAAATTACAAAATAAGTGCTGGCAATTTTGAAAGAGACATCAAGTATTTAGAATTAAAAATATATTGTGAAAAAATCAAAATAAATGTGGAGAAGTATGCTGGTGGATGTTTCAATGACAAAAACGGAGCAGCGAGATATGATGACTGAGAAGAATAATGGCCATTTATTTACATCTGAGGTTGTTGACGCTAGAATATCTAAAACCTATCTGTGTAATTTTAATATTAACTCGATAGAAACTGACTCGGAGGTGACCGAATAAAAATGAAGTTTATTGGATGTAAAGAATTTTCAAACAAATTAAAAAAGGCTGATACAGACTAGTTAGTGCTTCATTAATACTGGGAGCTAGTGATAGTTAGCAATAAATTTGCACTCGGGGGGTGTGGACAATACCGGATAACCCCAATAGCAGGAATCAGAGATATGTAAAAAAATAAAAGATAAAAATGAGAACCATCCAGACAACCAGGAGATTGAAAGATTTCTTGGTTGTCTTTTTTATTCGCAAAAAAAACAGTTCATTTAATGAATGGAGTTGGTTGCTTATGCCAAAAAAATAAGCACAAAAAGAATTATGGTGCGAATAAATGCTTGACTGTTCCGCGGGAACGCAAGTACAGTTTAAGGAGGATTCTTTATGAAGCTATATAAGGTCAAAGAAGTGTGCGAAATGACCGGATTAACAAGAAAACAGTTACATGATTATCAAAACATAGTAAATCCATCATCATTTGAAAAATCCGGGTATAAACTTTACGATGAGACAGCGGTGGAACGCCTAATATTGGTAGCAAATTACAGGAAGATCCTTATGCCACTTAAGACCATTAAGGATATTTTGAATGAAAAAGAATATGACGTCATTGGAGCAATAACTATGCAGATAGAGGCTTTAGCAGTGAGAAAAGAGGAACTGGGTATAATGATTGAATTGGCAGAAAGTTTAATCTGATTGGATTGATATAGTTATGTGAAAGACTTATAATGATTTATGTGGGATATTTGTTAAGGAATAGACAAATGAAAATGGTTTGGAACCGTAGGCATGACAGCCAGCCGTATAAACATGGATGGCATCATTGAGTTCTTACGCTCAATGGTGCCATTTTACAATAAAATACAATATATTTATGGAACAGCATGATAGCTAGAGATTTACAAATAAAGGGAGGTCATATGAAGAAGAAATTGGCACTTTTACTAATGACTGGGGCACTGTCTTTAACTGGATGCTCGGGTGAGAACAATATAGGGGATCAACTTGTAAAAACCTATGTAATGAAAACTTCAGGAATAGAAAATGATGTGGATTATAAAAAATATGTGGAGTATAAAGAGAGTGGTTTGCTGAGTGAAGACGGTGAATATAATAAACTGGAAAAGGAACAAAATCAGATAGACAATGCAGTACTCAAGAAACAAGTGCATGTGACGATCGCGGAGAATAGTTTTTTGAATGTTTCTTATTATTTTGATGCTGGATTGAGCCAGAAAGTTGAGGAAAGATCAATCTATTTGGATCCGGGAGAAAAATTATTTTGTTCACAGCCAGAAAGTAAAAATGCCTATAGCAGTACCTATGTGTTCTCTGAATTTCAGATTTTTGAATTTGGAGAAGATGGTACAAGGGGAAATCTTTGGAAGACTGGGGGGGAAGATAGTCTGGTGCTTGAGATCCCAGCTGATTATATAGGAACGGAACTTTCTATCATGCCTACAGGAATCTATGAAAAACGAGGATTAACATTTCGTGCATTTTTTTATGATGAAAACAATACGAGCAAAAGTGTTCCAGGTGTATGGCTGGTAAATGATGAAGTTTGTCCGGAGCAGACAGCAGATGTTGGTGCGAGCGATAACTATATTGTGAAGTATCAGTATGATGAGAATGCATATTATTACGTGAGTGCAGATCCCGTACCATACAATACAGAGATTCCAGGACTTGTTGAATTTAAGAAAGCGACTTCCTTAAGCAGTGCCGACATTTATTCCGTGCAGCTGCACCAACTGATAAGGGCTTCTTTTTCTTACGATAATCTTGATAAAAAAGGAATTTTATCGGTTGAAAAGAATGGAGAAAAAGTTGAGGAGTTTAATCAAAATGAAATAACCGGATTAAAAGCAGGCGACAAATTAGTTATTACAACAACCGAAAAGTATAGACTGTTTTGCAGTGAAATGAAGATGAATGAACCAGAGGTAGTTGAGGGAGGTTTTCGGTATACCGTTTTAATCCCTGAAACAAACGAAACAGAGTATGTATTTAAAGTTTCTAAATCCGAATTAAAAGTAACACTCGATAGTTCAGTTGGATACGACATGGCATTTGACATTGTTGCTGCAGGAGTAAGTGAAAAAGGCCGTTATTTTTCGAAACAGAAATTTAACGAGGATCTGACTATTTTTGAGGATACGATAGGAGTAGAAGAAAAAATAACGATTTCGGCGAGAGAACAGCAGATTGAGGCTGGAACCGCAATCAAAGTAGAAGGAAAGAAAGTCGATGGAAATGGCCAGGAGATTAATGAAATTAAGTACATTAGATCGACACCTGGAAATGCGGAAATAGCCCTGTATGACGGTTTGGGTGAAATCACCAATTTAAACAAAATTTATAAAAAAATAGCGATTAAGATTAGCCTGGTAAATGTCACAGAATTTTTGGAAAAACAAATCGATCATGGAACGGTTGTAGTAAAACTAATAGACTGCACTGTGCCAGAAAGTCTGCTGGAGGGTTTTGCTGCTGAGGAGGACAGAAAAGTAGAGGTATCAATCATACCGGAATCAGGATATTATGTGAGTGGAATAGAGGCAACTGATCAGGAATACATCGATACTATGAAGTATTCCAAGTATCTATCGGATATTGATGCGATTATAAAAACCCATGAAATAAAGAAGTTAATCACAGTGACTTTAGATGATTCTGATCAATATGGGAAAACAATCTACAAACAAAACGGCATAGAAGTATCAGGATTAGTTAAACTGCGAGAAGAAGATAAACTTACACTAGAGTATGAATTAACAGACACAAATTATAAAATCGATCGTGAATCAGAAGGTTTTTTGGATGGAGTTAACAACTGGAGAAAGAATATGTTTGATAAAAATAAAGAAGTTGTGACAATTGAACCCACTCAGAAAATGGATCTTACAACAATTAAAAGAAGTGATTATATTTCTGTTTCAACAAAATAAAGGGGGGATGAATCGTGGAAAATGAGAAGGATACAATAGAAGAGTTTATGCCCCCAAAGGTAAAGTGGGCTGTTAAGATTTATAAATTAAAAGGAAGAATCATTTTATCCGTAATTCTATTTATTACTTTTACTGCATTTTTATTTATAGTTATGCCTTTATTATTTAACGCAAAAAAAACAGGAGAGCTGATTGGTAACACGGCAGGGTGGGCGGCCGGGACAGCGCTTGGATCGTTTGATGGTATCACAGAAGGGCTTGAGGAAGGTTATGGCGATGGAAAAGAAGAAGGCCTCAGTGCAAAAGATACCGATGTTAAAGTAGCGAATGAAATGATCTCGGTGGGAAAACTGGAAGTACTTGTAGCAGAAGATCAGTTTATAGATGAGTTTAGAGAAGGAACTGACTATAAGGCACTATTTGTGTATAAGGCGCAGACTGTGTTCTCGGTAAATTTGGAATCAGCAGAGATTTCAAAGGAAGGCAATACAATCAAAATCGCATTATCAGAACCAGAATGTGAATTTATTATTGACGAAAAGGAATCAGAAGAGCTTGCGGAATGGCAAAAATATTTTTGGAGTGGGAGTACAGAAGCAGGATATATCGGTTATATGAATTCAATGGCAGAGATTAAGAAAAAGGCTGCAGTAGAAATGACAAATTATGATAGCCTGATGGAACAGGCAAAAACATCTGCCAAAAAACAAGTAACAATACTGGCGGATTCTGTTGCAGAAGCAGACAATTCTATTGAAGTTTTTTTCAAAGGGGAGGAGTGACCATGCTATTTAAAAAAAAGAATACTCCAGATCAGAATAAAAAAAGTATCAGTAATGCGGTTCTGATTTGTGGAATCATTTTGGTCCTTTTTGGTAGTGGATTCACGGTTAAACTGGCTGCAAAGATTACAACTTCTTCCGCCATGAATTCCTTTAAGAATAGTACAGCAAAACAACGTGAGGAGATGTATCAAGATTTTTATCAGAAAAGCTTTACAATCGCAGAAGAAAAATACCATGTTGCAAACCAAGTCACTATTTCAGTAGGAGAGGTTCGCGAAGAAGCAGAGCTTGAAGTATTACAAGTGAGTGATATTGAATACGTGTTTCGTGAAGGGAACACAAAAATATGGACGTCTGTAAAGGGGCATGGAACTTATACCGTTGATCTTTCTTTGGCTGAATTTTTAGTGGATCAGGATAGGCAGTATGTTCTGGTAAGAGTTCCATCACCCAAATTAAGCACTGCCGGGCTGGATTATGAATATGAGAACTATTTATTTGAGGATGGTGTATTTAATGGCAGCACAAAAGAAGGATTTGGCTTAGCGAGAGAAGATTTAAGAAAAGCTCAGAATCAATTACAGATCAAGCTGGCTTCCACACAATCATACTATGAAAGTGCTCAAAATTCCGCAAATGAAATCATAGAAAACCTGGTTAAGAATTTCAATCCTGAAGCTACAGAATTGGTGGTTGCGGTAGACTTTGTTGATTAGGGTTTAAGAAATTACTATAAAAAACAGACTGTTGTAAATTCTAAAAATTGGTTTCATAATAAATATGTAGTTTAAAAATACAAAGATTAAATTAGTATAGGTGTTATATAACAAAATTTAAACCGG
>CANRGO010000121.1 GCA_947630125.1 uncultured Lachnospiraceae bacterium
TCCATATCATTAGGTGTATATCCTTCTTGTTCAAGTTTTGCAAAGTCTTCTTGAGACATACTAGAGGACATAACTGTTAAATAGTTTCTATTCAATGTAACATCTTCGACCTCCGCTAATTGAGAAATTTCCTGATTTCCCATGGAATCCTCAGAAGCACTTCTTTGAAGACCAGTATGATTTCCGATTTCGATTTTTATATATGAATTTTGAACAGATTTTGTCCCAACTTCCTTTGATAATAGGTCACTCTGTTTTTCAGTTCTTTCTTTTATGACTGCTACTGTATCTAAATCTATTCTCATACTTGCTCCCATCTGTCGCGTTTGCGATACTTAAAATCAAGGAATGTGACTATTCCTTGATCCTTACTCCCAGATTCAAGGAATATGTTTTCGCACAATTCTAAAATTTATTTCGGCTGTTTCTATGGATGACTTAACCAATCCCTCTACAAATCAAGATATTTATGACTATTCCTATAAAAAGAAAGAGCAGAATTTATTATCCTGCTCTTACATAAGCTAAATAGTTCTATTACTTTAAGATTTCAAATTGAAAGACTGCTGCACCATATGGTGGTAGTGAAAATGGAATCGAGTATTCTTTATGATCCCATTGGATCTTTTCTGCAGTGACAGATTTTGGTTGCAGTTTTCCATACCCACTATATTTTTTTTCGTCACTATTTAGTAATAATGTGTACTCTCCTTTTGAAGGCACTCCAATTCTGTATTCAGGTCTTTCTAATGGTGTAAAGTTCAGAACAAATAACAATGCATCTTTCTCTGAAGTTCCTTTTCTATAAAAGCTATAGGTACTTTTCTCTGCATCATCTACGTTGATCCAAGAAAATCCATTCCAGTTATTATCATAAGTATACATACAAGGATATTTTTTATAAATAGCCAGAAGATCTTTCACATAATTTTGCATCCCTAAGTGGTTTGGATCTGATAATAGTTCCCATTGCAGCTGCGTTTCTTCATCCCATTCCAATTTCTGTGCAAACTCCTGTCCCATAAAGAGTAGCTTCTTTCCACAGTGCCCTATCATATAGGTATACCCAACTTTTAGATTCGCAAATTTATCGATTCCAAGTCCTGGCATCTTGTTCAGCATGGAGCACTTCAAATGAACAACCTCATCATGTGATAATGGAAGAATATAGTTTTCACTTTCATTATAACTCATAGAAAATGTCATTGCATGATGATTGTTTTTTCTAAAGTATGGGTCAAGCTTCATGTATTCACAGAAATCGTGCATCCACCCCATATTCCACTTAAAGCTAAATCCAAGTCCTTCGTTTTCAGGTTTTTTTGTAACACCTGGCCAAGCCGTTGACTCCTCTGCAATTGTAAAAACACCTGGATGGGAACCCAAAATAAGGGAATTCATATGTTTGAAAAACTCAATTGCCTCTAGATTTTTGTTCCCTCCATATTTATTAGGAAGCCAGTTCCCATGTTCTTTCCCATAGTCTAAGTACAGCATAGACGCTACTGCATCCACTCTAAGACCATCAATATGGAATTCTTTAATCCAATAAAGCGCATTTGTAATTAAAAAGTTTTTGACTTCATTTTTTCCATAATTAAATATTTTAGTACCCCAGTCCGGATGTTCTCCTAGTCTTGGGTCTTCATGTTCATAGAGACAACTTCCATCAAACTGTGCAAGTCCATGTTCGTCTTTTGGAAAATGTGCTGGTACCCAGTCAAGTATAATTCCAATTCCATTTTTATGGAGCTGGTCAATCAGATACTTAAAGTCTAAAGGCGTCCCATATCTTGATGTTGGTGCATAATATCCTGTAACCTGATAGCCCCAGGAACCCTCATATGGATATTCCGCTATTCCCATCAGCTCTAAATGTGTAAAGTTCATCTCCAGCAAATATGGGACAATACTGTCCGCAAATTCACGATAAGAATAGAGTTTGTTTGAATCTCGAAATTGATGTTGTTTCCATGATCCGATACTACATTCATAGATTGCCATTGGCGAAGTTTGTGGATCATGTGACTCTCTCTCCTTTATCCAGTCTTCATCTTCCCAATTAAATCGGGTATTGTCAAATATGATGGAAGCTGTTCCTGGTCTTAGTTCAGCATAACTTGCATAAGGGTCTGCTTTATATAATAATTTGTCGTTTTTCGTGTGAATCAGGTATTTATAAAGTTGAAATTCTTTTGCACCAGGAATAAAGCACGAAAAAATTCCTCCCGCTGTTTTATCCTTCATTGGATGACTCATTTCATTCCAGTTATTAAACTCACCAATTACAGATACCTTGATTGCATTAGGTGCCCATACTGCAAAGAAGACGCCGTCTTCGCCCTCTTCTCTTGATAAATGTGCTCCCAGTTTCTTATAAATTTCATAATGTGTTCCCTGCCCAAAAAGATACTGATCCAGTTCTGAAATAGTAACAGATTCCTTATTTTCTTTCTTATCTATCAGCGACATAGTAATCTCCTTAGTAGTTGAGGAAGTCTTTCTCCCGTAGAATAATCATATCTTCTTCATCATATCGCTTACCAAACAGAACATCTGTAAAATGAGAAATACTTTTCTTGTTTGCGTGATGTATCGCATCCTCTATCAGGTCTCGGATATCTGCAGTGTTTACAACATAATCACACGTCTGCATCTCCGCAATTCTGGTATATAGCGCAAGGACACCCAAATCATCTATCGTATATTCCTGCTCAAGTGCATACTGTTTTGCAAATGTTACCAAAGCATCATTATTCAATTGTGGAACGCAGATTCTTGCATTAAACTGTTTTGTTATACTATCATTTTTACCTAGAAGTTCTTCTATCTGTTTTGGCGTATCTTCTAGAATTATTATAATTCCTTTTTTCCCTCTATCAAGGACTTTTAACATTTTTGCTAATGTTTCTGCTGTAAGATCATTCGCTCTTTCTACGATGAGTGCTCCATTTTCTAGTTTAGAAAATGTGGACTCAATGTTTTTTCGGTTCAAAACATCCCCAGTGATTCTTGCAACCTTACCCGAGAATTTTTGATCCATTATTTGGATTTCTTTAATGAGGTTTTTAGCAAGTTCAATTGTACCGCTTTCTTCTTCCCCTGAAATAATTATATTTCCTGTATGGGATGAAAGACTTATCGCATCTAAAGCATCCATAAGCTGTTTTTTTGCTTTTCTAGAATGAAGCAAAGAAGCAAATAATTCGTTTTCTTCCTCAGTTAGTGTCCGCAACCCTTGATCAGGTTGTTGCTGTGTTGTGGATATTTCTTCTGTTTCTTCTATTTCTTCTGTTTCTGAATCAGAGCTTTCTTCTATGATTTCTTCCAACTCTTCTATTTCATCCGTCTCGTCTTGAACCAGATTTTGCACTTCTGGTTTATTTTCTTCCAATAAGTCATCTGGTATTATTGGCATTTCAATTGTCTGAAGTGTTTCCTCTTCTTCAATTAATTTTTGTGCTACGGTCTCTTTTAAAATCCTGTTCTCTTCTTCAAGTTTTGATGCCTGTTCCAGTTTCGCTAACAAATCCGTCTTCGTTGCTTCATCAAACTCAGAAAATAATTGTCCTGTCTGCTCTGTGACCCTTTTTCTGATGTCTTCCAGCCTTTTTTCCTGATTGATTTTTTTTGCCTGTTCCCACTCTGCCATAATATCAACAATGTTCATTTGTCCTGTAATTTGTTTTTCAATCATTTCCGTTTCGGGAACCACAAGGCTAATCTGTCCATCGTACTCTTGTGCAAGATACTTTTCAAATTCATCCTCTGTCATAAAATTAAAATTAAGAGAGTGCGCCTTTTTCTGACTTTCTTTTTCAAGAGAATCCTCTCGTAAATTAATACTTTGTTCGGGAACCGATATTTCTCCTGTTTTATCCTCTTCAAAAAACACTTCTTTTTTTTCTTCCAGAAATATAGGTTCTTCTAAAGGTAATTGAGATTCATCCATATTCACTTCTGTGGTGGCTTCCTCTGACGCAGAATCTTCAGAAACAGAGTCATCCTGATCATGAAGATAATCTTTCATGCTATCAGCTAACTCTTTTTGCAAGTTAATTGTGTTGAATTTACTAACATCCATTGTCTTAACTTGAAACTCTACTTCTTCTTCCACATTTTCCCCATTGGCGGTTGCCAAAGGTATCACTTCTGCATTCTCTTTTGTATCACCTTCGGAATAATTCATACTTTTATTCCCGCTAAGTAGATTATATTTTTCCTGTTGGGTTGGATTAAGTGGTTCGTGAAGCATTTTTAATTCCATTGCCTTCAAAACATATTTTCCTTCTCCGAACCATAAAATAAGTTCATCACACTCTTCAACACATTTTGTTCCAAGCCCTATTCTGTGATAAAGATATGCCAGTTCATATGCCCATTTTTCTCTGTAATCTCTTTTTTTAAACTCTTCTAAGACTGAAATCCGATCTTCCAGCCTAACGTCTTGTGCTTCATATAATTTATACATTAAAATATACTTGCTAGTATCTTTTGGTGCAATCTGTGTAAAATCTTTTAAATATTCGACTGCCTGTACAAACTCTTCCATTTTAATTGCAAGTTCACAAAGAGAATAAACAATTGTTCTTCCTGCCGGATGTCTTTCATAGGCAAGGAGTAAAACTGCTTTACTATCTTCGTATCTTCTGTTTATTTTATAAATGTCACTTACAACTGTTAACATCATGACACTTTTTACTCTGTTCCAGTCAATCGTATCTGCTATTTTCATTGCTTCAACGTACTGCTTGGATGCAACCAGATTTTTTATTTCTTCCGCACTCACTTTATATTCGTATTTATCCAAGAGACCACCTCATAAATCATACTTATTTTATTGAAAAAAATGCACAAAAACCCACTGTTTAACTAGTTTTAAGTGTAGCATACCATATACATTATGTCAAAAGAATTAGACCACAATATCTAGGCTTTCTCTGTTTTTTCAAAGATTAATGCAGGAGGTTTGATAATAGCGCAAACTGCTCCAATGTTAGCGCTTCTCCGCGTATTGTAGGAGATAAGTTCATTTTTTCAAGTGCAATAAGAATATCTTCCTTTTTCAGGTTTAATTCTTTTGCATTTTGCAATCCATTTACTAAAGTCTTTCTTCTTTGATTGAAGGAAGCTCTGATTAATGAAAACATAAATCTTTCATCCTGAACCTCCACTGGCACTTTTTCATGTCTAACTAGTTTTATGACTGCCGATCCAACTTTTGGTTGTGGCATAAAACAAGTAGGAGGTACATACATTGCTATTTCGGGTTTTGCATAAAATTGTACTGCAAGAGATAATGCCCCATACTCTTTCGTTCCTGGACCAACTTGCATTCTCTGGGCAACTTCCCGCTGTACCATAATTGTGATGCTGTCAACGGGAACTTTACTTTCAAATACCCCCATAATAATTGGAGTTGTAATATAATATGGAAGATTTGCAACAAT
>CANRGO010000122.1 GCA_947630125.1 uncultured Lachnospiraceae bacterium
GTATTCGCAAACTCTACTGTTGTCATACTTGATACCTTGTCGATGATGCCTGTCAAAATATGCAGACAAACAGTCTGGTATCGAAACTCATTGGTGATACCACTTTTTCCACCCAGCATATCCAAAGAGGCATAGGTCCAATCTCCACTGGAGCATACCTTAGTCCAGGGATCTCCTTTACATTTATAAGGAGCTCTCATCATTAACAAATGGCGAATCGAAATGTCGTAAATTGTTTTTTCACCACGTTTCACCTTGTAGTACGGAAAATAATCCAACACTTTATCGTCGATACTTTTAATATACCCCTTATCAATGGCTATACCAATCAACAAGGACACGATACTTTTTGTGACTGACATAACATGAACACAATCACTTTTCTGGTATCCATTCCATTCATCTGAATAGACTTCCGTTCCATTTTTTAACACAACCATCTGGCAGATGTTTGGCTGTTCTTTTTCTATGAACCTGTGTAATTCTTCTTTATCCATATATCAACCCTCTTTTCTGACTATGGCAATAGGTCTTCATTACCCTTTTTCCTTTTTGGTTTTCTTTGTGGTAGTTCCGGGTACATATCATGTACCATTTTTTGTAGCAAATCTCTATCTTCTAAAATCGTTACTGAAAGCATCTCCTTTGCCCCTTCATACGGTGGCTCTGGCTCACTGTCTGGCATGTATTTTTTACTAGCTTCTGTAATTTTTACAAGGAAGCCATTTCCATAAATTCCACCAAATATTTTTTCCTTATAATAAAAAATATAACCACCCATCATGGGAATATTTCGAATGTCTCCCAAGTCTGATAATTGATCCACGATATAATCTGCTAATTCTTTATTTTTTGAAACATTCATAGCACACACTCCAATTGACAATCACAAGGTTCTTTTGTTACCAGTTCTTCATTATATTCCAATGCTTCCACACAACCCATGGTTTTATAGAATGCCTGACTTTCCACCGAGGAATGGGCTGATATATATAGTTTTTCTGCCTGGTGATCCTTTGCCCATTTTTTCGCCAATAAAAATAGTTCTTTCCCAATTCCATGTCCTCGCATATCTTTGGATACATGAATATTGGATAAGTCCATATATTTTTCTCCAACATTTTGTAACCTCTTGAGTTCTATCAAAATAGTCGAACAGTGTCAGGTCCACATCATCCATGGTTAATTCTTTATATTCGATCATCTTAGGTAATTACCTTTCTATCTTCCTGATAAATTCATACTCCACCGTTTCAAAATATTTATTCCAAAAACCTCGTGCATTGGGATTTGCGGTTCCACGTTAAAACCTCGATTTTTCGTAATTATAAGGGATACTGCTGCCAACAACCACATCTTCGATTTTTTCAATGATCAGCCAGTCATCCATATTTCCTTGATGATCAAACTCCAAGTTAGGGACTATGGTCTGAACATCCTCAAATTCAACCAGGCAGAGACATTTTTTATGCAATCGTTCTTGTTGTTTCAATGTTAAATTTAATTTGTCCTGATTATTCGTGAAAATATTTACGATTTCTTCTTCTGTAAGCTTCACATAGTTTTGAACAGCCTTCACTTTGGCAGTTGCTGATATCAAAGCTGTACCCTTTTCCATAAAATAAAGGGTTTCTCCCTCAAACACTCTGCTATGCGGAATTTTACGTCCTGCTGCGCCGCGCAATACCATTGTTTTTTTACCTGCTACTACTTTATCAATTTCACGCTCTCCACTTTTGCCAGCATTATCACAATATACTAAATGTACCATTTCAACCTACCCTCCTCAAAGTAAACAGTTTTATTTGCAACCAAGTAATTCTATTCTCATGGCTATATTTTCCCTAAATTCCTCATCCGTAAACTTAGGATCTCTTGTATTCAGCCATATCTGGCATGGAACTAAATCACATTCCCCACAATGATTCAGATGTTTGGTGTTTTTCACACAATCATAGATGGCACAGGTTTCGCCCTCTGCTACGTGAAATACTTTTCCCATACAAACATTGCAACCTTTGCACAAATTGCCAAAGCAATAACAAGAACCACAATCACTACCACAAACGCTAATATTGTCTTGTACCATTTGCTTTCCCTATCCCTTTCTAGACTTTGATCTTTTCTGACTATATGAAATTAATAAGACATGTAAAACACTAGGTTAATCGTAACTCAATTTAAAATTAATCGCAAATATTTTTTTATATGTGAATCATCCTTGCTAACAGGCCGTCCACCACTGGCTTTACATAAGAAATTAATTGTTCATTCTGATAATAAGTCCTGATAAATGTTTCAGATAGATGATTTAGTTTCTCCTTGCTGACATTTTCCTGATTCATAATCAGTATTTTTTCCTGCCTGCTAATTCTTTCCTGAATCGGTTTCTCTGCAAGCAGATGACAGAGCACATCCTCATATACAATTTCACACAGATTATTAATCATCAGTCTGTAACTTGCATCATATGTGGATAGGATTTCAATCACCAGAGCTTTGTCAAATTTATTTAAAAAAAGTTGTTCCAGCTCAATACAATCAAGATATGCTTCAATTCGCCAAATGCCTTCCAACTGAGACAGGTCTTTCAGGATCGGGTAATCCAGCGTTAGTAAGGTGTTTTGAGGATTATATTTTAGATCATACCATTTAAAAAATTCAGGCAGTCCTTTTATCACAGTATCTTTCAGACAGTGATTATGATAGTCGTCAAAATCCCCTACCATATCGTTATAACGCTTCATGGTATGGATTACTTTTTCTTTTAAAAACATATTTCCAGCTTCATAAGCTTTCTTTGCTGTTGGTAATTTTGACATGACAGAAGTGTCATCGATAATCTGATTCTGTGAGCGGATAGTATAAATCACAGCATCCATAAGTCTTTGTGCCGTTTCATATGTGACAGAACTGCTCTCAGCCGAAACATATTGATTCGATAATTTTGCAACTAGTTCTATTAGTTCCTCTAACTGATATCCGGTTTCCTTCTGATAATCAATTTCCATAGTTTCTCCCATCTTTGCTATAATGCGAATAGAAACGCTCTCAAATTACCCAAAAAGTTCCATGAGTGTTTCCAGGTAAAGATCATAATCCCAACGTTTCACCTCATCAAACTGGCTATATTCCCTATAGCCATCTGAATCCTTAAAACCTTCATAACCTGCACGAATGGCTGTTGCAAAGTTCATCAGACAAGTTCCCTCTAGATACTCCAGGTCTCCATAGCAGATAGTTTCAAACTGTTCTTTCATAAAATGAAGTAATTCATCATCTGTTATTTCATCCATCATTTCATTTTTATAAAGGTAAAAAATATTTTGCAGACGGGTCAAAATTTCCGTATAATGACTCTGATCAATATAAGCGGAATCACAGAACTCAAAAATTATTTTCGGTAAAATTCCTTGGCCAAACTCTACTCTTCTTTGCATCTTAAGAGCTGCGCTTCGTTCTGAGACCAACAGTTGCGCATCCTGTTCCGTTAGTACTAGTCCAAATTTTTCTGTGTATTGATTTGTTTTTAAAACCTCCGTCAGTTGATTTTTCTGTTGCATTGCTTCCATCCAGTTTTTTTCCATAAAAGACACCCCTTTCCCCTCTTAGAAAATCGATTATAGCACCGCTACCAAATGTCTACCAGTCTTGAAATTTCGGCATTTTTGTGGTAATATAAAGGTAAGTTAAGACAGAAAAAAACCTCATGAAATTTTCTTCATGAGGTTTTTTATATAATTCTTTATTCATTTTATAGATTCTCTAATAATTCAATAGCACAACTTATATATTTGGGACAGTCCGTCTTAAATTTCCCCTGCTCAATGAGGATTTGATATTCCTCAGGTTTCGACAAATCATATCCTAATAAGTCTTTACAGACTATACTTCCCTGTTCTTCTTTCAATCCAAGAACCATCAATGCTCCTGCAACCGCACCACAAAGTTCTCCGTTTCTTGAACCTCCACCAAATCCTGTCGCAATTTTAAGCGCCATTTCTTGATCTAGATTTAAGTCCTTGGAAAAAGCACCGAGAACCGCTTGTGAACAATTAAATCCCTCTTCAAATAATTGAATTGCTTCTTGTTTTTTAGTCATGGTGGAAATCCTCCGATTTAATCATCTGTAATTTAATCTTATTTCGCTTTTACATATATGTCTATTTCTCTAAATAAGTCTTAAGACAATCAGGTTTATACTCTTCCATGAAGTTGTAATTTTTTGGTAATTCCATAAATAGCCACATCACAGATTCCTGTATTATTTTTACTTGCTTCCAATAATGTTCCTTCATATAAAAGTCCTGATTTCTTCATAACCTTTCCCGAATTAGGATTGCATACATCATGACGTGCAAAGATTCTATTACATCCAACTTCCTCAAATAAAAATCTTATCACTTCTTTAAACGCCTCACTGGTAACACCTTTATTCCAATATTCTTCACCAATACAATATCCAATCTCTACAGAATCAATCTCTTCATCCATATGAACGATACCAAAGCTACCAATCGCTTGCTGATTTTCTTTCCACTCAATACACCATTGATAATTTTTTATGTCTTCATTTTTACTAACCCAAGAATCCACAACAGACTTTGTAATATCCAAAGAAGAATGCGTTGGCCATGTCAAATATTTGGTAACATTAGCATTACTTGCCCAATTATGATACATATTTTCTACATCCGTTTCTTTAAATGGTCGCAATATTAAACGCTCTGTTTCAAGAGTTTTTGTTCCTAAATGATTCATTTTATAGTGTCTCCTAATTTTATTAATTTCTATCCATACGGCAACGCATAAACGAAAATCACCAATTAATTTCTTTTATAAAACTGGAGTGCATACAAGATTGCCAGTATAGATATTCCATCTTTCGTTCCATTGGTCTTTAACGGTTCAAGATATTCCATTGCATGGATTTTGACTACAAAGATAATTCAGATTTTTTAACTCACAACCTGTTTCTTCTTGTGCTTCTCGCTTAGCTGCTGTTTTAATATCCTCACCTGGTTCAATTCTTCCCGCTGGAATTTCCCACTCCAAATGTCCAACTGTATATCTGCGGTTGTGAATAAATAAGATGTCGTTTTTTTCGTTAAAAATTACCACCACCACTGCTTCCTTTGGATAGTGTAATTGATGATATTTTTCAATTACATAGCCACTTGGAAGTCTCACTTTATCGGTATATAAGCAGACAAATTCACTTTCATAAATCGTCGTTCGTTCAAGTCGTTCAGGCATTTGCTCCATATTTACTCCCTCTTAT
>CANRGO010000123.1 GCA_947630125.1 uncultured Lachnospiraceae bacterium
CTACCCTGGTTTCTTATCCTTCTTGATATTGAAAAACTTTTGCCTGAAAAGTCTGACTTCCATCAAGTTTATTATATTCAGTGTCTCTTACATAAGACATCCCTAGTTTTTCCATTACCCTCTGACTTTTATAATTTTCTGAAGCAAATATTCCTTCTATAGTTTCGACAGTACGTGTTTTTTTGATTTCTTTAAGAATTCCTTGCATGGCTTCTACTACATACCCTTGTCCCCATTGATCTTTTCGTATATTATATCCTATTTTCCAAGTATTATTTTCACTATGATAAACATACCCACCACAGCCTATTAGTTCACCTGTATCTTTTCGTTGAAAACCAAAATCATAATGATTTGGATCATCAGGGTTCCGACTTTCTATCCAGGTTTTAACATCTTCCTTTCGAGTATAAAGAGGATAGATTAAATAGGTATTAACCTCTGGATCACCACACCAACTAAAAGCCGCCTCGTAATCATCTGGTATAAGATTTCTTAAAATTAAACGTTCTGTTTCGATTATAATTTGCATTTTTTTCCTCCATATTGTCGATTCTTAGGCCAGGTGCAGACCAGGGGGACGGTTCTAGTGGTACGGTCGAAGACTGTACCACTAGAACCGTCCCCCTGGTTTACCCTGGTTTACCCTGGTTTCCCTTGGTTTACTTATCCTACCGTCCTATATATAACAAATGATTGCTCATTCCGAGCATCTCTGGTTTCTCACATATCATTTCATGATAACGCAAATATTGACGGTAATTTTCATCATCCATAACGTTGATTCTATCTGCCATTAACTCACTTGCTCCATCATGAGCAATGATATGTAGTATCTGAATACCTGCTGTTTCCAAAAGATTTTTACTTTCTGAAACCGTCGCAAATACAAAAGGGAAATCATGTAATCTCATGGTTTCATGGTCATAATCACCGGAAGTAAAATAATTTTGGTCATAAGAAAGTTCGGTAAGAAACACCATATCATGATTAATAAACGCAAAAAAGATGAGTCCATCCTTTTTACAGACCCTTTTTGCCTCTTGAATCACTTTCATTTTATCCTCGTTGGATTTTAAATGATACAACGGCCCCATCAAGAGAACAATGTCATATGTTTCTTCTGAGTATTCTGAAAGATCAAGTGCATTCCCCTGTTTCAAATTTAGTTTCCATTCTGGTTTGATTTTTTCACGAAAAGCTTTGATATTCTCATCTGATAATTCCAGGGAATCAACTTCATAACCTTTTTCTGCAAAAAATGTACTGTATTCTCCTGCACCAGCTCCAAGATCAAGAATTTTTCCATTTGGCTTTAAATACTTTTCCACATATCTCACGGTTGTCAAAAACTCTACCTGTGCTGATTTTGAGTGATTTAATCTTCTATTTTCATCAAAAATAGTATAGGTTGCATTCACTCTCTCTGCTTCATTTTCAATTGCCTGTAACTCCTCGAATGTCATAAAAGCTCTCCTTTTAAAGTTATAAATTTCTATATTATTTACTGTAGGGATATTTCATGTGTCAGTAAAATATATCCATCCTGTAAACGTTCCCGATAAATTAAATAAGCTAATAAAATAGTCCCTAGCTCTTCATGTACATCATAAACATATCCTTCATTATAGGTATTATTTTCAATAACATTTAGCAATTCTTCATATACCTGATCTTCACGAATCACATTTTGAAAAGTAAAAACACCAACTCCATTCTCAATTACTTGATTATAGGCATCCAGATAGTAGGCATCCAAGCTTTCCAACACATCCTCCTGGGTGAACCCTACCTCTTCTAATGTTCTTCCTTCGTCAACAATCTCTGTGACTACCTCATCTTCAATTTCTTCAACTATGGCAGTATCTGTACTTTCTGTTTCTTCAAGATTTTGATACTGTTCACCAAGACAAGCAGGAAGATATATGGATAACTCTGTTCTTCGATGATTCTGATTAAAAATTGCGTCTGATTTGTTAAAATAATCATAGGTGTTAGGGTCGGTATCATTCCAAGTGGAGTCCACATTATAAAAACCATCCTCTAACTTAATAATGTTCCATGCATGATTTTCTCCCGCATACCCAGTACAATAATAACAGGGAACTCCAAGTTGTTGCATCAGATATTGAAACGCTCTGGCATACCCAGCGCAGACTGTTTGCCCTGTAACGATGGCGCTATATGCACTTTGATTCATAGGAGCATCCAGCTTATAGGCGACCTGACTGATTAACATATCATGTACATATACTTCTTTCTCATAAGCAGAAGTCATGTTACGTGCACCTTTTATCATAATGGCGGCATATTTTTCAAATTGCTGTTTGTTTTCATCCAAATTATCAATGGTCTTATTAAACTGCAGTTCAATTTCAATACATTTTCCACCTGCTAAATATTTACAGGCATATGCTGTATCCATCCAAAAGAGCTCTGGATGATCGTTTACAACTGCCATAAATGCAGTGTTTACCTGATTAATACTTACTTCAACAATTGGTGTGAAGGATTTATTTAAGGCCATTCCATTCGCATATATTTGCTTATACAAACTTTGCAAAGAACTGTCTAGCATTCCATAATAAGGATAAAAAAGCGTATCAAAACTAAGGTCCTCTCCAGTCTCCCCATAATCCAGAGCTTCAATAACTGCAGCACTTTCTTCCTCTGCTACTTCTTGAACTGTTTCTACAACTGGTATATATCCAGTCCTGCCAGCAACTGCTTCGGGCTGAACAAGTTCTACTTCACCAGGATCAACATATTGCTCTTCTTCTGGAAGATTGATGACCAATCCAAGTTCACTTTCACTTGGTGCTATATTATTGGTTTCTAGCGAACTACTTCCACTGTTTACTGCATCCACTACTGCAGACTGTGTTGTTTCATTCCCATCATTTCCAAACAAAGTATCTCCCAAACGCTTGCTAAAATCAGGCTGTGTTGAGAAAAATAAAATCAATAGAATTAGCAAGGCAATTAGAGCCGCTAAAACTGTGAATAATTTAGTTAAAAATTTCATAATAACTACCTTTCTATAGATCAACGGAGATTCGGGGTTCTCGGCAGACCAGGGGACGGTTCTAGTAGACCAGGGGGACGGTTCTTGTGGTACAATCGGAGATTGTACCACAAGAACCGTCCCCCTGGTCTACCCCTGGTCTACCCCTAGTCTAACCCTGCTCTACCCATTTTACCCCAACAATCCGAATTTTAAAACATCTATAACAAATCCAAGCTTTTTCTCAATCACTTCCAGATTCTCTTCAGCTCCAATAAACTCATTCATATGTTTCAAGATAAATTGAATATATTGTTCTACTAAGTCTTCTGGAAGTTCTTCTCGTATGGTATTCGTTTTTTTTATTTGCGTAATTTTCTGATTTATCTCATTCTTTGCAGAACTCATTTCAGTTTCTTTTGCAATTTCAAGTAAAACTCGTTGGTAAATATCTTTATTTGGTTCTTTTGCAAATTGCCTACTTAATTGGTAAAATTCAGGATTTTCTTTAGAAAAATGAATTCCTGACATCACCTGTTTCTCTAAAAATTGAAAAATGTCATTATCATAAGGCACATTCATGTATTGTGCTTTTTTTTGCCATACTTCTTTTAAAAGAACTAAATACAAGTCTTCTTTGTTATGAAAATAATGGTAAAAATTTCCTTTGCTAGAATTTGCTTCTTTGATAATTTGGTTCACCGAAGCGGTATCAAAATCGTGATTCCCAAATTCTATTAACGCAGCTTGCAAAATGTCATCTCGCTTACTCATGTTGACTCACCCAGTTCTGTTGCAATTCTTCGATTTGTTTTACTGCTCTTAGGTTCGGTTGTTCCTTACTTAGGATTTCAGCAATTTCCTTTGCCTTAATTTTATTCTCATTTTGACTCATCTGCTGAAATCTATTGATAAATTCATCTTCTGAATCACTTTCTTTTAATGGCTTCAAAGCATATCCTAATCCATAAAGACGATTTGCCCAAAAAGGTTGATCCACATTGAAGGGCATCATAACTTGAACAACCCCACTGCGCAGTGCTGCTGCCATTGTGCCTACACCTCCATGATGTAAAATACCTTTTGCCTTTGAAAAAATGATATCATGAGGAAGATAACTTTTTATTAAAATTCCCTCTTCTGAATCCATCTGAATTCCACTATTTCCAACTAAAATAATAGCACGATTCTTGCTATTATTTATTGCTTGAATTAATTTTTTCATAAAAGCTTCTGGATTTTTTAGAGGCATAGATGAAAACGTAATAACAATAGGCTTGTCACCATTAAATAAAAACTGCTCCGTTTCCACATCCAGAACACTATCGTCTTCTAGTTTTGGAAATCCCGTGAGAAATACCTCGTTTCTAAATTCTATTACATCTCCAAAAAGACTTTCAGAAATAGGATAAATAATAGGAAGCGTATTCTCATTTCTTCTGGTCATATATGCACCAGCTTTTCTTTTTTTCAATTGTAAAGACTGCTCTCTGAACTCATTGATATCTTTGATGTTATTACTTTCTGCACCTAAGTTTGCAAGTTTATAGGTCAGTTTATTGAAAAATCCACCTAAGTTTTTCGTAGTAATTGCAAGATTGGGAAAGGCTTTAATTGGATAAATAATTGGTATTGGCGGCATAGAAATACAGAGAATTCCTAATTTTTCTGCGATATCTACCGCGCCAAATGCTTTTGGGTGAAATATAATAACGTCTTGACCCTGACTTGCTTCATAGAAATCAATCATCGTTTTTTTGTACAGTGGATTTATGACTCTGGTCGCATATTGCATTGCTTTAATAGGATGTTTTAATCCTTCTTCAAAAACCTGTTTTCCCTCATCTGTCTGCAGGATAGCCATCAAGTCTAAACTACATTCCCAAAAATTCAAACCGTTTTGTTCAACAAAGCTCTGAAATGATTTTCCAGCACAAATCGTAACCTGATGTCCAAGTGACTTTGCAGCTTTCCCTATTGCTACATATGGTTGAACATCTCCTCTAGATCCTAAACATAAAAATAATATTTTCATGGCAACCTCCTTAGACCACCTAGTCTATTTTTATCATAGACTAGGTGGTCTGTTTTGTCAAGCAATAAGACCAGGGGGACGGTTCTAGTGGTACAATCTTCGCTTGTACCACTAGAACCGTCCCCCTGGTCTACTGAGAACCGTCCCCCTGGTTTCCCTTGGTTTACTTATCCTACCGTCCTATATATAACAAATGATTGCTCATTCCGAGCATCTCTGGTTT
>CANRGO010000124.1 GCA_947630125.1 uncultured Lachnospiraceae bacterium
TCGATAGTAACGAAGGAAACGCATATAAAAGGATAAAAACTTTCAAGATTGCTTTTTTACCATGGAAGTTTCTTCTGGAAAATACATATGCTGCTGGTATTCCAGTTCCCAAGGAAATTCCAAGGGTAATCACTGCAAGAATCAAACTATTCTTTAACCACAGTAAAATCGGCTCGTCAACAAACACCGCTTTATAATTTTTTAGAGTCAAATTTTTTGGTATGAATGAAAAGTTAGAACTAAGGAGGCTATTTTCTCCATTTAATGACACTGAAAAGGCATATAAAATCGGAATTAACACCAGAAAAGAAAGTGTTATAAAAAAGAGATTCACAAGTAGTAAAATAATTCGTTTCTTTGTTCTTTTTTTCATGATGCTTTCCCCTCTTCCCGTATTTTTACGTTCATGATTAAAGAAAAACCAATTAATATGGCAAAAATAATCATAGAGATTGCCGAGCTATATCCATAGTTGTTTGTGATAAACGCTTTCTCATAAGCATAGGTCAAAATTGTATGGATATTAGCACCGGATTTTGAACCTACTTGCTGCGTTAGCAGATAAATAACATCAAACTGTTTAAATGTTGTAAAAATTGTGATTATAACAGAAGGAGCTATGATTGGACGAATAATAGGCAATGTGATGTAACGAGTTCGTTGAACCCAGGTAGCTCCTTCTAAAACACTGCTTTCATAATAACTTTTTTCCACACTCTGCAACGCTCCATCGATAATGGTAATCATAAATGGCAATGCTAACCATAAATTTACAACGGTACAACAGATAAATGCCATATGATCAGAGGCAAGCCATTTTACTGGTTCAAAACCAGCTTTTACCATCCATTGATTTAAAAGCCCAAACTGAGAATTAAACATTCCCGTTTTCCAAAGTAAAATGGATACATATCCTGGCATAGCCCAGGGGAATATTAATAAGGTTTTATACAAATTTCTCATTTTCAGTTCTTTTATATTCAAAAGACTGGCAAGAATAAACGCAATAACCAACTGCAAAACAATGTTAACAACGGTCCAGATTATAGTCATAAACAACGCAGCAAGAAACCCATTATCCAACACAAACAAAGCATCTTTGTAGTTTTCCAATCCCTGTACGGTATAATCTGTCCAATGATATATATTCATATTTGTTAGTGAAATATATCCCGTATATAGGATTGGAAAAATAACAATCAATGAAATCAAAAGTAAAGATGGCAACGACCAGCTATACGCAAATAAAATATTTTTTTTAGTCTTTGATAACCTACTTACTTGTTGTTTCATGTCGAACTCCTTTTATTGCATATTTTCGATTAATTGCAGTGCTTCATTTTGAGCTTTTGTTGCGCTTTCTGACACATCTTCTCCACGCATGTTAATATCTGTCAGCAAATTGCCCACAACCGTCCACATCACATCCAATTCTGGTACATTTGGCATAGGAATCGCATGCTCTGCAGTTTCTTTCATCGCCATAACTACTTCATCGGACATAATGGAGTCTAATTCATAACAAGCTTCTTTGGCTGGTGCACAACCACTAGCAAGTGCAAGTTCTACTTGAATTTCTTCCTGTAAAAATAATGTTAAAACGGACTTTACTGCCTCCGTCTTGTTCTCTGCTGCATATTTTAATACCTGTATTCCTTGAACTCCCATATATGGAGAAATTGGTAGTTCTGTATCATCTATGATTGGCATAGCTGCAACACCTACGTCAATACCAGCATCTCGAATGGTGGGAATCAGCCATGGACCAGCGATGGTAGAGTGAGCCATTCCTTCTCGAAATAATGTGTTCACTGTTGCATACTCTGTTTCACCTGGCATAAGATCCACAAACTTTTTATGATAAGTCAAAGCTTCTATTGTTTCTTCTGAATTTAACTTGGGTTCTCCATCTGCATCTAGGATGCTTCCCCCATAACCATTAATCCATCCTGCCGCATAATATGGTGTGCTATGTTGTTCCACAAATCCATAATGACCTCCACGGGTCTTTTCTTCCATATAGGCGTAAAGTTCTTCTGTGGTTTTTGGAACTACTTCGTCACTCATATACAAACGATTGTAAATAAATAATAATGTTTCATAATAAATCGGTAGTTGATAAATAGTTTCTTTATAGGTAGCTGCTACTATGGTATTTTCCATATAAAGTGATAGTTCTTCTTCTGGAATTAAATCTGTAATTGGCGCAAGTATCCCCATCTCAGCATACACGCCGATTTTATCATGGGCGAAGAAGTACATGTCTGGAGCAGCACTCGGATTGTTTCCAACCATTTTTAGAGCTTCTGTCAAGTTGCTCTTATTTTCAAGCACAACCTGAATCTCAGGTTCCAGTGTATCCAGATATTTCTGCAAAACAGTTACAACCGCCTCTTCTTTATCATGCCATATTGTGATTGTGATCGGTCCAGATGCATCTGGCTGCGGAGTACTTCCGCAGCCCGTTTGCATACCAGCCACCAATACTATCAGTAAAATCAATGAAATTATTTTTTTCATTTTCATTCCTTTCCAGTAAGGTAAAATACCTAACAGACTTTTTTTCAATCATTTGTTATTTCTTTTTTTGTTGATAACAACAACTGCAACAGCAATCAAAGCAACAACAATTACTCCACCAACAATATAAAGAAGGAGATTGGAACTACTTGATTCTGGTGTTTCTTCCATTACCTCTACTTCTTCCTGAACAGGTTCTTCCACTACTACTGGTGTTTCCTCAACTTCAGCGCTTGCTTCAATCACTGGTTCCTCATAATATACTTCAAAAGCATCAGGACCTGTAACTACAATCCAGGTATTCACACCTGTGTCGATTGCAATATCGGTAGTCTGAACAGTACCTTCATTTCCATTTACGATGATAGAATTAACCCAACCTGGTATTTCCTTTGTTAACCATCCATTTTCACCTTCTGCTAAAGGTTCTCCTGGCCATGTTGTATATACATTAGTTCCATCTGGTGCTGACCACGCCCATAGGTTAGGAGTTGCCCAATCTGCAGGTGCCATAATAGATACTGTAATGTTAGGAACAGCTGCTTGATCCGGATCAGTATAACTAAAGTCAAACGTTCCATCGGCTTGTACTGTCACCCAAACATCAGCAGGATCAATAGTAATATCCGCAGTCTGAACCGTTCCTTCGTTTGCATTAATAATAATAGAGTTTACCCAGATTGGAGCTTTTACAGAATACCAACCGGTTTCTCCTGCCTTGATTACTGCTCCAGGCCAGGATTCAAATGCATTGGTTCCATCTGGTGCTAACCATGCCCATAAACTAGGATTTTCCCATGTTTCATCTACCTTTGCATAAATTGTAAATTTTTCTACATAAGCAGGGGTTTCTCCCTCTGTCATGGCATCATAAGAAATTTCTGCTCCGTCAGCTGTAATTGTAATCCAAGCATTGGTTCCATCCAAAATAAGTTCATCTGTTTGTACACTACCTTCGTTAGCATTCACTATCACATGTGTTGCCCAACTAGGGAGCCAAATATAATACCATCCATCATTTGATGGGTTTGCTTCCATTTCTCCACCAGGCCATGCTGAAAATGCGTTGTTTCCATCGGTATCCCAAGCCCAGACACAAGGATTAGTCCAGTCTTCTGGCACCTGTACATTAATTGCCACCCTTGTTTCTTCTACTGCTGATACTGCCTGCGGTGTCAAAACAACCATCATCACTGTTAAAATAGCCAGCGATATACGTCTCACGATTTTTTTCATACGTTTCCCTCCAATTTGTAATTTGTAAACCCAAAAGCTATCAGGGCGTCCCCTTGATTGACTTGATTATAGGAGACGAACATCGCATCGTCAATCACAGTTTAGGTAACCGTTTACCTTGAAATTCATGCTAAATATATGCATTTATTATACTTTTTTTGTGTTAATTGTACAATAAAAAGTATAATATGGATAAATTTTCAAAAACTTTGTGAAAAATAACGAAACTATTTCCTAATTTATTTTCCCTCTTTTGACTCAGTTGAATTCTCGTATAAGTTTTAGTACAAAAAAAGAATCCAGTTTATTAACTGAATTCTCCCTTTAACATGCGATATTCCAACCGATTTTTTAACTTTCCGCCATGCCACTCATAATCTATATGTTCTGCTTCTTTTATTAGCCCACATTTTATCATAACTTTTTCTGAACCATAATTTTCCGATAAACCACCAGTGGTTACTCTGTAGACATTATTCTCTTCAAATGCAAATTCTAACACTTTTCGAAATGCCTCTGTGGTATAATTTCTACCCCAAAACTCTGGATAAATAAAAAAACCTGCATGAACGAATTTCCCTACCGGACATCGATCTGTTACATGATATCCAATACTGCCAATTTGTTGATGACTCTGTTTATCTTCTATATGAAAAAAATAAAACTCTCTCAATTCGTTCGTTTTACCACTTAATTGATGAATATCCTTTGAAAAGTACACCATGATTTACTTTTTTAAAATAAGATATTCACAAGCATTGTCTGGAATAATTTCCTCTGGCATTTCATCTATGAAATATTCGTTTCTAGATATCACATGACTATCACTTCTCATTTGAGATATTGCTACTTTTTCAGCAGGGCTCGTTGAAGTTACAGATACTTTTATGGTGGAATTATAAGTAATTGTTTTTTTGTTTTCTGTTACCGTTATAGAATCTGAGATTGTATGTGTACAAAAAGCTCCTTCCACTTGATCTTCACCTAACCATAAACCATAACCACTTAGTAAATATACTTTATCATCAGCGCTTTGATATACCGGGTTTACATAAACACCGTGGGATTTTGTGTTAGTATCTACATATAGGGTTCCTTCAAGTTCTATTCCCTCTTCATTATCCCCACAATTAATAGAGGATTTTGCTTCAAAAATCCCATCTTCAAAATTACTTATCATATAACTTTCTCCAGAAACAGGGTCCGCTATTGTATAAGTAAACATAGGAATTCCTTCTAAACCCTCAAATACATATTCCGAATTAGTTTTTATTTCGCCATTCTCGTCCGTCATCTCTTTCTCTACAAAAGATGCATATAGACGATTGTTATACTTATCTTCCACTTCTGGAATAACATTTTCACCAGACGAGAGTTTCGTGAAATTATCTTTTAAAAAAGCATCCATATCAAATAAAT
>CANRGO010000125.1 GCA_947630125.1 uncultured Lachnospiraceae bacterium
CACCCTTTTTACATAGATTAATAAGAGCAAAATCAACTGCATCTGCTCCCGCACCAATTACCTTTACTTGAGCATAATCTGAATGAAGTACATGGTTGGTGTCACATAAAAGAATGCACTCCACTTGCTCCTGTTTTGCTATTTTTTCTACGATTCTAACCACTGGGCAGGCATCTGCATCCACTAAAATTTTCATATCTACACTCCATTTTTAATTTTTATTTCCATGCTGAGGCTTTATTTCATCATATCATACTCACGCCTTATGTCTAGCGCATTCGTAGTATGATTTAAAATTTTTCCCACAAAAAAACCACTCTCCGAAATCTCTTTCGAAAAATGGTTCCTGATACTCAAATACTTAATTGAATCCTACGATTCTCTGTGTAATCTTATACATCCACAGACAAAAGCTTCGTCCCAGTTTTCCTGGAAGGTTTAATGCTTGTCCAATGATATGATAGCGAAGTAGGCGATAGGTGTACAAGTCTGTTTTCTTGATAAAGGCCCAAAGTTCCTTTTTCTTAGCCAGATGCTCTTTGGTTCCTGCCTTCATAAGCAACACATTGGTGACCGTGGTTACGATTTCCAGATAATGAAACAAATAGTTGCGAAGAGCATCTTCGTCGATTTCTTCTAATTGGATACCTTGAACCATCAGCTGATTCACCTTGATTTGTTGATCGATGCGACCTATCATAATGCTTTCATTTACGGATTGATCCGCTCGTCCTATAAAATAACGATAGAAATCAACATTCAGATAATACATGGTTCTTACTCGTTTTAATGGCAGATACACAAATAAGTTATCAACATAAAAGGTGTGTTTGGGAAGTTCTAATCCACACTCCTTCAACAGTTTTGTTCGAAAGATGACAGAATGCATCAGCATATAGTGTCCACGGCGAAATCTTCCGATTGCATCCCAGGTGAAGACCTGATTTTCTGGAAGAATTCCATGAAAGCCCATGACTTTTTTCTGTTTAACGCCTTCTTTTTCATACACATAATTGCTAATAAATAGATCAACTGCATCTGTTTCTATCAGTTGTTCTTTGATTGCCTGTAGGATTTTTTGATAGGCATCCGGATCTAACCAGTCATCACTGTCTACCACTTTAAAATAAAGACCTTTTGCATGGTACAGTCCTGTGTTAATAGCAGATCCATGGCCTCCATTTTCCTGATTGATCACCCGAATTATGCTTGGATATTGATCTGCATAGGATTCTGCAATTTCCTTGGTATTGTCCTTAGAACCATCATTCACAATAAGAATTTCAACCTGTTCACCACCTGGCAGAAGTGACTCAATGCAGGTGTGGACATAGGCTGCTGAATTATAACAAGGTACAACGATTGTTAAAAGCTTCATGGGAAAGCTCCTTTTTAGTGTTTATTCTATTTGGGAATTGGAATCACAACGTTCAGTTCCACCCAGGTGCCACGTTTGTTGATGGTCATCCAACCATTGTATTTTTTGGCTGTGTACTGAATGCTTCGTATTCCATATCCATGGTATTGTTTATTGACCTTAGTTGTTACAGGGAGATTGTCTGCAAATTCCAGATCTCCTTCAAAATAGTTTTCAAAACGAAGCACTACAAAGTCTTTCTTCGACAGAACTTCTACATGAATCAACCGTTTTTCTTTTTCCTGTATCTGAATTTCACATTCGATGGCATTATCCAAGGCATTGCCAAATATGGTGCAAATATCCATTACATACATGAAGTTCAGTAGTTTACCATCCACAACACAAGTCATCTCAATATTTTGATTTTGACAGGTCAGACTTTTTGCAGAAAGGATGGTATCGATTACAGTATTTCCTGTTTTATTCTGAGCCTCGTAGACCTTAATTTCGCTTTCCATTTCATCCAGAAAGGCCAGACGTTTTTCCGAATCCTCTTCTGCTCGCAGCACTGCAATTTGATGCTTCAAATCGTGATATTTACGATTTACTAAGTCAATACTTTCACTGGATTTTCGATACAAATTATACTGACTTTGCAATATATTCTGCATGGAATCCAAATCATATTTTACCTGCATTTCATTACGAAGAATATGATAGGCATACAAGATCGTCAGCCCACTTAGGTCCACCAGCGTTCTGATATTAAATATTTCCTTGGTAATCTGGCTGCTAAAAGGGGTATTGGTGTACACAAAACTCAGGTTACTTACAAAAAATACAGTCATTCCAACTGCAGTCACAAAGATTAGCTCTTTGGTGGTGGTTAACTCATTCATTCCATTCATATGTTTTCGTTCTATCATAAAAATCACAAAGAAAACAAAAGCATAAATCAATAACAGCATGAGAATCGCAAGCCAGGGTTTTTCAATTCCAGTATGCTGAACCGTAAAATAGTATAGCTGCCACTCTAAAGAAGCTGTAAATTCTGCCAAAATAAAGGCACGAATACAAAAATATCCAGCATCTTTCCAGGTAATATCGCAGGCAATTAAGAAGTATAAAAACATCATTCCGATTGCCGTAAACATTCCCACCAGCCAAAAACTTTTGGGTGTGTAACCAGCCAGCTCCTGAATAAAACTTTGCATCAGTAAAAATGTGATTCCGATAAACGCCAGAGGTGCACCCTTAAAACGCTTTCTTAAAAAATAAATATAAATGGTACAGGACATCCATTCCGCAATACCAGTATATAATCTTGGGATTTCCGTGAGAATAATTTGCTCCATTAGATTGCACCTCCCAAATAGTTGGTTAGTTCTTCCATAAAGTCTTTTTTCCGACCACGACTAATCACAAGCATTTCATTGTTTACAATCACACAGCCATCCTGTACTCCATCCACAAAAGCAAGATTTAACATAATTCCCTTATTGCAACGGAAAAAATGAAAGTCTTTTAATTTTTCTTCGATTTCTTTCATGGTAGAAAAGGTAACATACTCGTCAGTTTTGGTGTGAAAAATAAGTCTGTGTCCCTGACTTTCCACGTAGCATATTTCAGCTACTCCCAGTTTCACCGTTCCACCTTTTACACTTATGGCGATATAATGTTTCACACGTTTTCCCATTCTTAGCAATGCTCTATCCAGACTTTGTGAAAAGGAAAAATACGAAACCGGTTTGAGCACATAGTCTGTGGCATTTACCTGATATCCGTTAATGGCATATTGGGTCATATTCGTAATAAAAATAATCACCACTTCAGGATCACTTTCCCGGATTTTTTTGGCTGCAGTCATGCCATCCATAAAACGCATCTCAATATCCAGCAGGATCATATCAAACTCCGCTTTATAGTTTTCCACCAATTCATCACCATCAGAAAAAGCAGTGACGCTCATTTCTTCGCCCCGCTCTCTCTGATACTGCATAATATAGCTTTTTAGTAATTCAATGCTCGTCGAATCATCATCTACAATTGCTATCCGAATCATAGGTTTCCTCCTTACATGAAGTCGTCATCTAGCCTCATTATATCATAAAATGATGAATTATTTCTTATTTGGCATAATCCAGAATTTCATCATAGGATAACTGATGATAACCTGTACCAGAATGTTCACAACATTAGCTATGGTAGGAACCAAAGCTGCTTTCAGTCCAAGCCCTAATAAGAGTTGCTGACTGTAAGCTGGAAGAGCTGCTGAGATAATAATCAGTAGTACCGCGAGAAAAATATATTTTGGTACTGCTGTTGCGAAGGCTGCATTTGACTTAAACACCAGATTCTTCTGTACAAAAAAGTTTACTGTCTGTGCTGCTGCCGTAGCAATTAAAAAACTCAGGAAGCCACAAAGCATCAAACTTCCTTCGCTTCGATAATCAAAGATAAAAAACTGAAAGGGAATCTCTTTAAATCTGGTAAAAAGGAAGCCCGTAGATATCCACATAACAACAAAATTTGTTACTGTCGCGCAGTTGGATAAGATATTAAATAATAAAAACTCCCAAAGATCTGGATGTTTTTCAATCCATGCTTTTATTGCACTCACTTCTACTTACCTCCTGCTATTTTTTTTGCATATTTTTTATTTTGTATTTTATTACGGAAAAATCCACCAATCACAACTCCAAGTCCTTTGAAGAATTTTCCATTTACAATCAATAAAATTCCATCAACCATTTCCATGCTAATCATACCCGCTGTCATTTTTGCCAGTGCTCGAAAAGGCATATTGTAGATGAATAAAATATTGAGATTTGGTTTTCCTTTTTCTTCGCTTTTCACCTTCATGGCAGTTAAACGATGATAGATGAACCGAGCCAATCCACTTCTAGCATAATACATCTGACAGATGGCATCATTTTTCGTAAGTTTTCCTGACCATTTACCAGAAGGTATCTGTTGCCCTAATAACTCTTCAAATTCCTGATCGGAAATACTCTGTACAATGCCAGTATAGTAATATGGCAGTAAGGCTGGGTTATAAGGATATTGGTTGCTTGTTCCTTCTACGGTTATCTCTGCTGTTAAGCGAATATCGCTGACGCTAGCTCCAATCATTACCTGATAAGTACCCATTTCTATTTCCCACTGATTGGTTACACGGTTCCAATAACGGAAGGTTTTATCATCAAAGCTGATATGGATGCGTTTGCTTTCTCCGGCTTTTAGATATACTTTTTGAAAGCCCTTTAGTTCTTTGGTTGGTCTGAATACGATGGCATTTGGAAGTCCAACATATAACTGCACCACTTCCGCTCCATCATAAGAACCGGTGTTGGTAATGGTTACACTTGCTCCTGCCTGATCCAAAGTCAAATCAGAATAGCAAAACTCTGTATAGGATAAGCCAAAGCCAAAGGGATACTGTACCCGAATTTTACAGGTATTATAATAACGATAGCCCACATAAATACTTTCTCGAAACTCCGCATTTCTCTCCATACTTGGAAAATGACGAAACGCTGGTGTATCTTCATAACGGATAGGATAGGTTTCATTTAAACGTCCCGAAGGATTTTGAAGTCCCATGATCAGGTCCATCATAGCACTTGCTCCTGCCTGGCCCCATAAATATCCATGGAGAATTGCCTGACAACTAATCTGCCATGGCATTTCAATCACAGAACCTGCACTGATCAAACCAACAACAGGTGTCTTTAGCTGAGACAAACTCTGTAAAAGTTCAATCTGATTCTGA
>CANRGO010000126.1 GCA_947630125.1 uncultured Lachnospiraceae bacterium
ATGAAGGATATCCATGTTGAATTACCAATTAAAAGTAAGCGCTTAATCTTAGGGTGGATTTCTTTGGCAGTCTAAAAGCTTTATAATTGTTACTAACTAGTGCGAGCATTTTGCTCTCCAATCATTGCGAGATGCGAGCATTTCACTACTCAAATGGAGGTAATAATTATGAGAGCGAAACATCGATCAAGAGAAGAACAGATGCAGTTGATAATGGAATGCCGTACAAGCGGCTTGTCCGATTATCAGTGGTGTGAGCAAAATGGCATCAATAAATCATCTTTTTACAACTGGGTCAACAGGCTACGTAAAGCGGGCTGTCAGTTTCCTGATTCTGATAGTAAGAAACATAACCTACCAACGAAACAGGAAGTTGTAAAAGTTGGAGTTCTCTCAAATGAAGTGAAGGAATATTCAATGATTGAGGAGCAAAATGCTCGCACTTTAAAACAAGTAGTTACTGGATCTGATCATGTAACTGCGGTTGAAATTCAAATGGCAGGTACAACCGTTAGATTCTTCAATCATACGAACCCAGAACTTTTAAAATGTACTCTGGAATACCTCGGAGGTACTACCCATGCTTGGTGATATCTCTATGGCAAGAAATATTTACTTAATCACAGGCTATACCGATATGCCCAAGTCAATCGATGGACTCTGCTCCATCATTAAACAACATATGGAGGAAGAGCCTTCCAGGCATTCGATTTATCTATTTTGTGGGAAACGCTGTGATCGTATCAAGGTAATCTTACGAGAATCAGATGGATTCGTTTTACTATACAAAAGGCTTGATGTGGTTCAAGGCAGGTATCGGTGGCCAAGAAATGCTGCAGAGGTAAAACCTCTTACTTGGCAGCAATTCGATTGGCTCATGTCAGGGCTTGAAATCGAGCAGCCAAAGGCTCTTATAACAGCCTGAAAGTATTGATTTTACTGGTATTTTCGTCGTTTTTATGGTATAATATATAACATATAAAAACAGGAGAAAAACCATGGCAACTAGTAGTAAAGAACTTCAGATTTTTGAGCTAAAAGATATGATTTCACAACTGAATACTACGATTAAAATGCTGAATGATACCATTGTGAAACAGCAGGCCCAGAATGAACAGCTTCAATCTGAAGTTGCATGGTTCAAACATAAATACTTTGGATCATCTAGTGAACGTACCGTAGGTTTTCCAGGGCAATTGAACTTGTTTGATGAATCTATGGAAGAAGAACCACCAGTGGAATTCATAGAGCCTGAAATCATTCCTGTTACGAAAAAACCTCGTAAGAAGAAACCTACATTGGAACAACAGTTCAAAGATATCCCAACTAAGGAAGTCTTAGTGGATACCTTATCTGATGAGGATAAGACTTGTGCTATCTGTGGTACACAGATGGTTGCCATTGGAAAGGAATACCTTCGTACAGAGATTGTTTATACACCACCGAAGTTAGAACGTATCGAGTACTATGGTACCAACTATACCTGTCCACAGTGTAAAGAAACAGAAGAACCTTATTTTGTGAAAGATAAGGGTACACCTGCTTTATTTGAAGGCAGTTATGTATCAGAATCTCTACTTGCCTATATCATTTATAGGAAGTTTGGATTATATATTCCGCTGTATCGTCAGGAAAAAGATTTTGCACAGCAAAACGCTCCTATTGGGCGAACCTCTATGGCTCATTGGGTGATTCTATCGAGCCAGTTATACATGCAGGTTATGTATGACTACTTCCATCGATTGCTCCTAAAGAGAAGATTTTTAATGATGGACGAAACACCAGTGCAAGTCTTAAAGGAAGAAGACCGAAAGCCTCAAACTAAGTCTTATTTCTGGGTGATACGCACTGGAGAAGATGGTTTAAACCCAATCATCCTTTACAATTACACTCCTACAAGAGCAGGTGCCAATGCAAAAGCCTTTTTAAAAGGCATAGATTCTGGATTCTATCTTATGGTGGATGGATACCAGGGATACAACGTTGTGAAAGACATGAAACGTTGTTGTTGCTGGGCTCACATTCGTAGGTACCTAATGGAAGCGATTCCCCAGGGCAAAGAAAAAGATTTCAGCGATCCCGCAGTACAGGGAGTCTTGTATTGCAACAAGCTGTTTGAATATGAACGTTCTTATAAAGAAAAAGGACTCTCACACAAACAAATCAAAAATCGTCGCCTCAAAGATCAGAAGCCACTCATTGAGGGCTTGTTGGCGTGGTTAAAAAAGGTTAACCCTGGTAGTAACTCTAGATTAAAGAAAGCAACCACATACATTCTAAACCGAGAAGATGTATTAATGAACTATCTTGAAGATGGTCGCTGCAGCTTATCCAATAACCTAAGCGAGAACTGTATCCGTCCAGTTACACTTGCAAGAAAAAACTGGCTTTTCTCAGATACACCAGCGGGTGCCCATGCAAACACCGTATACTTGTCTATCATTGCAATGGCTAAGGCATACGATTTAAATATTTATGGATATCTAAAGTTCTTATTAGAGCATCGTCCTAATCCAGAAATGTCAGATGAAGAACTTGATCAGCTCGCTCCATGGAATGAGGCAGTTCAAGAACTCTGCAAAGCTAATAATGAGGAAAATAGCACTTCCGAAGCCTGATCCATTAGGTTTCGGAAGTTTTTAAGTGGTAACACCCCAAGATAAGGCGCTTACGATGAAACAGCAGATGAAATCAGATATCTGCATTATAAATCAGAATAGGAGATGTTTATTATGAGAAAACAAATAAGAAAAATTACAGGGAAATTATTGGTAGCGGGATTATTAATAACAGGATTAACAACAAGTGCAACTGTTTATGCAGCAAATACAGGCACAGGCGCGGCAGGAGCATCCGCGGATACTGAATATTCGCTGGAAGAAATGCTTGTATATGCAATTGAAGATGAGTATCTGGCACAAGCTGAATATGATGTCATTATGGATACGTATGGTATACAAAAGCCATTTTCCAATATCATTAAGGCTGAAGCAACTCATATCAGTCTTTTAGAACCACTTTTTGAAGAATATGGTGTTTCTGTACCGGCAAAAGACTGGGAAAGCCTAGTTGCGTTACCAGAGTCATTGGATTCTGCATATGCGATTGGGGTAGAGGCAGAAGAAAAAAATATAGCAATGTATGAGAGCTTTTTAAAAGAAAATCTTCCAGATGATGTGAGAGAAGTATTTGAAGCATTAATGAATGCATCAGAAAAGCATCTTGCAGCATTCCAGAGACAGGTTGATGGTGTAACTGGTGGCGGTCAAAATGGAAAAGGAAATGGATTGGGAAATGGAATTCAAACTGGCAAAGGTAATGGTGGAACAGGTGGAAATGGACAAGGAAATAGAAATGCTTCGCAGAATAACTGTATTGTAGAATAAAAATAGAAAGAATAGAAAAACTACCGATTGGCATGGTTCCAATCGGTAGTTTCTTTATAATCAGGAATCTAATAGTTTTCTTTTCTTACTTCAAAATAACTTTGTGAGTATTTGCATACTGGACAGACTTCAGGAGCTTTTTTACCCATAACAAGATGTCCACATACACGACATTCCCACATAGTTTCTTCGCCTTTTTCAAATACCTGTTGCATTTCCACATTTTTGAGTAAAGCACGGTAGCGTTCTTCATGGGCTTTTTCTATAGCAGCAACTCTGCGGAATCTTGCAGCTAGCTCAGTAAATCCTTCAGCCTCAGCATCTTTCGCAAAGCGGTCGTACATATCAGTCCATTCGTAATTTTCACCCTCCGCAGCATGTAAAAGGTTTTCAGCAGTAGAGCCTAAATTACCAAGTTCTTCGTACCAAAGTTTGGCATGCTCCTGCTCATTTCGAGCTGTTTTTAAGAATAGCTCAGAAATCTGATCATATCCTTCTCGGGATGCAATATTTGCAAAATAGGTATATTTGTTTCTTGCCTGACTTTCGCCTGCGAAAGCTTCCATCAAATTCTTTTCTGTTTTGGTACCAGAATATTTGTTTGAAGATTCTTTTGTTTCTTCAATTTTTTCAAATGCAGAAGCTGGCTGTTTACACACAGGACATTTGAAATCTTCTGGTAATGAACCCTCATGAATATAACCACATACGCTACAACGATATCTTTCCATTTTTTTATCCTCCTTTTTAATTGCGACAGTATTTGCGGAATTTTGATCTAAAAGATGTATTAATGTTCTTACTGTTTCAAATGGGAAATCATCGGGTTGCTCTTTTTCAAGTAATGAAGATAAAAGCTCCTTTACATTATTGCTTTGTGGAAGCATATATCCCGATTCACGCAATAGATCTTCTGCCATGAGTCTATTGGATTTGGAAATTGCAGTAGAAAGTTGTTGTAAAATTGGATTCTCAGTTGTTTCTGAAATTGCCCTAGCAATCTCTTCTTGTTTAATCTTGCTATCAGCCAGAGAAAGTAGTGCGTTTATTACCGAAACTGTTTTGTCTTGTTGAGGTGGAAATTCATCAGGAACAAGAGAAATGGCATGAGAAGGACAGGCGTCTACACATGCTCGGCATCCACTTATACATTTGTCAGCATCAATTTGTCCGGTTTCTGTATCTGTTGCACCAGATGGACATACATAGAGACAAAGACAATCTTTCGTACATAATCTGATATTTCGTACTGCATGCATTTATGCCACCCCCTTTGGTATTTGTGCAATCTTTAGACTTGGTACTTTACAAACGGGGCAGATCTCTGGCACATCATTGCCGATGTAGATAAAACCACAGATTTCACACACATAAATATTAGTATTCTCAAGAATGGAGTCTTTTTGGTTTTCATATCTATTAAGCAGAGAAGACAGGATTCTGGTTACCTTCTCGCTCCAGGTCAATGCACGTAATGCACCGCGGTCATGGTTAGCAGATGCTTGATGATTTCCCTGTTCAAAAC
>CANRGO010000127.1 GCA_947630125.1 uncultured Lachnospiraceae bacterium
CGAAATGGAAGTGTCCTTCGGTACGAACCTAAAGAAGCTGCCAACATGCAATATTTAAGAACGTATATCCTGGGTTTTGGCTTTGCCTTTCTTTTTTTACAAAAAAATCAGTTAGCCATTCATTGTAGTGCAGTAAGCTGCCATCAGGGGGCATTTTTGCTGGCAGGAGAGAGCGGCAGTGGTAAGTCTACCTTAACAAGAGCATTGCTGCAAGAGGGTTTTAAACTGCTTGCAGATGATATGGAGGTTGTACAAGTCTTGGAACAGGGAGTGATGGCGTACCCTGCCTTTCCATATCAGAAAATGTGTCGGAATGAAATAGAAAAATTAGGGAATGAAGAGGAAGCGATTTATATTGATGAGATGAAGGATAAGTTTATGGTGCCTTGCTTCTCGGATTTTGAAGTGAAGGAGCAGAAGGTGGTTGCATTGATTACTTTATCGGTAAGCGAATGTGAGAAACTGGAACTGCGTGAAGTTGAAGGGATTGAAAAACTATATGCCATCTATGGAAATTTGTTTGTTCGAAGATTTCTACAGCGAGAAGAGACCAATCCCTATATTATAGATGCCTGTCTCAAGGTGGCTTCTTCTATTAAGGTATACCACCAGAAACGTCCCCTTGGTATAGATACTGTGAAGGAGCAGGTAGCGGCTTTCTTGAATGAAATAGTTAAAACATATTAAAATAAGCTATAATTTATAACAAATATGAATATGCTTTTGATGCTATCTACAGAAGTCATCGAGTAAATTAAATACTTTTTTAAGTGTAGGTGCTTAAGTTCATGTTGAAAAATAGAAAGAAAGTTTCCATAGAAAATGGTCGGTAAAAGAAAGCCACAACCGAAATGCACGTAATCTTGCTTTGAGATATCCTTTCAATTAATATCTATAATACCCCAAATAGTTGAATTATATATCTCCTTTCAAAGAAAGTTGGTTTGATTGTACTCTATAGAAATAAGTGTTCAATATATAGTATTATAAAATGTAGAGGATTTATATTGCAAATGGCAATTAGATATAGTAAAATAGGGTCGTATTAATGTTTCAGAATCATATTTCAGAATTCGGAGGTTTTAGGCTTAATGAATAGAGATACAAAAATAAAGATGCTTAAAGTTTTAAACGTGACTGATTTATCAGGAGAAAAGGTAATGATAGATTTTGACTCTGGGAAGTATTTTATGATCAAAGGAGTTGGAAACGACATTTGGGATATGATACAGGAAGAAATTACCGTTGGTGAAATCATTGAAAAGTTACTTCAGGAGTATGAGGTTTCTAAAGATGAATGTGAGCAATCTGTACTGGAATTTTTAAACAACTTGAAAAAATTTGACATCATAGGTTAGCCAGAGAACACAGATACGTGAAGTTTCTGTGTTTTTTACGGGGTCTTTGTCAATAGTGGAGTGGTATCCTATGGGATAAACCTTCTGTTGGGCCGTTTGTGATATGTCCACATTGAAAAGCATTCGAAATTTCTTTGTTCTCCTGGTCACAATGTGATGTACCTGTGGCAAAAAAAATTGCAGAAGGGATTCTAGTGCTTCCCTTCTACAGCGAGTTGAGTATGATGGATGTGGATCGTATTTGTGAGTTGATAAAAAATAAGAGTTAATGATTATAAAGAGGAAGGTGTACGTAAAAGGTACTACCTTCTTTTTCTTTGCTTTCACATAGAATATACCCCCCATGGAGTGTGGCGATGGAGGAGGCGATTGACAGGCCTAATCCGCAGCCGGAGCTGCCAGGTGTTCTGGCATCGGATACAGTATAAGTTCTTTGGAAAATTTTTGAAGTCAAGGACTCTGGAATACCAATGCCGTGATCTTGTACAAAAAGGATGACCTCTTTATTAGAGGAGTCTATCGTGGCACCCATAACAATAGAAGAGCCTGGCACTGAGTATTTTTTTGCATTTTGCATTAGATTATCCAGTAATCGCAGAAAATTTTCCGGATTTAATAGTACTTCATAAGGAAAATCCAAAGGTAAATCCAAGGTAAGTGGATAATCTGAAAAACTAGGGTCTGCATCGTATAGAAAAAATACTTCTTCCAGATATACACCAATCGGATAAGGTGTCAGGGTCAAGGAATGAGAAGCATTCTCTAACGTTGTTAATAAAAAGATGTCGTTGATCAGCTTTCCGAGTCCCTGAACTTTCGTAGTCATAAGGTTTAAGTAGGGTTCGGCCTGTTCTTTGGTAAAATCTTCCAGACTCAGTAAATATTCCAAGGAAGAAGAGAGCGCAGTAAGTGGAGAACGCAGGTCATGAGAAATATTGGAAAAGATTTCATTTTTCATAGCTTCCTGTTCTTGTAAGGCGAGATTGCTCATGCGTAACTGCTGATTCGCTTCAAACAGGGCGTGTTGCAATTCTTCCACGGTCATTTCCGGTTTTTGAAATTGTTTTTTTGTTTGTTGTGTCATTTGATTATCCTTTTAGTGGGTGGGTGGTACAAATTTATATCCTTTGGACCAAACCGTTTCGATAAAGTTATCACAACCTGAGAATTCTTCTAGTTTTTTTCTGAGCCGACTTGCGTTTACCATAATAGCTCTACGATCTTGCTCGCTATAGTTTCCCCAGATTTCTGTGCCGATTTCTTCAAATAAAAAAGTCTTACCTGGAGATTGGGCAAGGAGAAGCAAAAGTTCGTACTCACGATTGGAAAGTTGGATTTCCTGATCAAGATAATAGGCCTTATGCTTTACAAAATCGATGGATAAAGGTGGATAGGAAAGGAGGGAATCATTTTTGGGTTGCGTATTCTTACGTCTGATGTGAACGTGTATGCGTGCCTCCAACTCTCGTAAACTATATGGTTTCACCATATAATCATCGCCACCAGTCAGAAGTCCCCGGATTTTATCGTCTTCAGACCCTTTTCCTGTTAAAAAAATAATAGGAGTGTCATGTTTTTTTCGTATAGCGGAACAAAGGCTAAGACCATCTAAACCTGGCATCATAACATCTAAAATGAGACAATCTGGTTTGATTTCATCCAGATGCTTTAAGGCAGCAGATCCGTTGTTAAAAGGGTGAACTTCATAACCAGCCTTGGTTAGATATTTGGTGTTGATTTTTAATACATCAAGATCATCATCTACTAATACCAGAACACCATTCATAGGATACCTCCTTATTTGATTACCGTTTCCAGAATTTTTTTATCTTCAATTATGATTTCGCGATCGCAGTATGCAAGGACAGATCTTCTATGGGTAATTAACAGGCAGGTTGGCTGATAGGAATAATGTCTGATTCCATCCAGTACAGCTAGTTCTGTTTTTTCGTCCAGAGAGGAAGTGGCTTCATCTAAAATTAAAAAAGGTGCCTTTTTTATCAGTGCTCTTGCAATAGAAACTCGTTGTGCTTGTCCTTCTGATAATCCATAACCACGTTCTCCGATTCTTGTATGGATTCCTTTTGGGAGGTCTCTCACAAATCCATCGGCAGAAACGGCAGTCAAAGCTTCCCACATTTCATCTTCGGTTGCATCTTTTTTACCCATTTGTAGATTATAAGCAATGGTACCACTAAAAAGTGTATTTCCCTGTGGAACATAGGACATAAAACTTCTGGCATTTGCATTGGTTGGAACCTGTTCGCCTAAATCGTTAAAAAATGTAATGTTCCCAACATATTGATTCATAAAGGATAACATGAGTCGTACCAGTGTTGTTTTTCCGATTCCGCTGGCACCAACAATGGCTACAAATTCTCCCGGCTGTATGGTTGCGGAAGCATTATCGAAAAGTAAATCGTCATTCTGATAGCCAAAAAATAAATCTTCTATTTGTACACCAACATTATGTGGTGTTACAGTTTGTTCCAAGCGAGTTTCCAAAGGCAGGTTTTGGATTTCGATGATACGACCTGCGGAAGCCAGGACTTTAATGATTCTGGGAATTGTCTGGGATAGTCCTAGAACTGGAGCTTGAATTCTATTTACCAGTGTTAAAAATACGCTTAAAGTTCCGTAGGTAATTGCTTTTGCAGAAAGTCTCAAGGCACCCCAGCTTAAAGCAAGTATATAACCTCCCTGAAAACCGAGACTCATGGTTGTGGATGCAATAACACTTACGTTGTTACGCTTCATAATCCACTGAAGACGTTCGTTACGTAATTCTTCAAGGCGATCAGCGGAATAAGTTTCCGTACAAAAGGACTTGATAATCAAAATATTGCTAATGCTTTCCTGCATGAAAGAGCGGTAATTTGATTCGGATTCCTGAACTTTGATTTGCAGGTATTTAAGTTTGCGGCTTAACCACATACTTGCCATTGCACTGACTGGTGCGATTAAAAGTGCTAACAAAGCCAAGGTTGAGTCATATTGAAGTAAAACTATGAAAGTTAACATAAATTCAAAGATCAACGTAATAATCTGAGGAATAACCGTAGAGATTCCCTCGGCAACATTACTGGTATCGCTGGTAAGTCTGGTAATTAGATCCCCAGAATGGTAATTGGAAACATCGTGGTAGCAGGAACGTAGAATCTTATCGAAGACTTGTTTTCTGACTCCGAAAGAGAATTTTTCAAAAATAATGACAGTCAAAATACTGCTAAGTGCACTCATAAGCTGCATGATTAATATAATTGCAATATATAGAATGATATTATTACGTATGGATATTCCAACGGTTGCGTTATCGATTAGCTGTTGGGTAATCACAGCGGATAACACGGTGATTCCTGAACTGGCTAATGACAGAATCATCATAAGAGATAGAGAGGGAACATATGGTTTTGTATAGCTCATAAGCCATTTAAAATAACCGGAAGAATGTCGGAATGTTTTTAAAAAATTAAGGATTTGTTTAAACATAGTGCCTCCACCTGAGTACAAGACTCACATTCATAAAAAAATTTACTTTTA
>CANRGO010000128.1 GCA_947630125.1 uncultured Lachnospiraceae bacterium
TTGAAGCCCGATTTTTAATAAAATGTATTTATTTTATAACATAAATCATGTAGAATAAAAAATAAAACTGATAAATTGTGTAAGATAGGATTCATATAAGACAGGAAATTTAAAGCAATTTTAAAATTGCTTTTACGATAAATTTTGTATTAATGTGATTGTAATCAAATGAAGTGACGTAAAAAACGAATGAATCAAGAAGGACAGGTGTAATTATGTTTGCTGATATAGCAAAAATATATATTCGAAGTGGTAAAGGTGGCGATGGTCACATATCATTCAGAAGAGAAAAATATGTGCCAAACGGTGGTCCCGATGGCGGTGACGGTGGACTTGGCGGAGATGTAATCTTTGTCGTGGATGAAGGTTTAAACACACTGACAGATTTTAGACATGTCAGAAAATATAAAGCAGAAGATGGTGTTCCTGGTGGAAAGAAAAACTGCCGTGGTAAAGATGGCGAGGATATTATCATTCGTGTCCCTGAAGGCACTGTAATTAAAGAAGCTGTTTCTGGAAAAGTCATTACAGATATGTCAGGAGAAAACACCCGGTTTGTTATGCTCAAAGGTGGAAGAGGTGGTAAAGGAAACCAGCATTACGCAACTCCAACGATGCAGGCTCCAAAATATGCACAACCTGGGCAACCTGCACAGGAATTAGATTTATTATTAGAATTAAAGGTAATTGCGGATGTAGGGCTAATCGGATTTCCAAACGTAGGAAAGTCTACTTTGTTGTCACGCGTCACCAACGCAACACCTAAAATAGCAAATTATCATTTCACCACACTGAATCCTAATCTTGGTGTTGTTGATCTTGATGAGGGAAATGGATTTGTGATTGCAGATATTCCCGGTTTGATTGAGGGTGCATCACAAGGAGTTGGACTTGGACATGAGTTCTTAAGACATATTGAACGTACAAAAGTGATGATCCATATCGTAGATGCTGCCTCAACGGAAGGGAGAGATCCCGTGGAGGATATTAATACGATCAATCACGAGTTGGCTACTTATAATGAAGAAATTGCCAAAAGACCCCAGGTAATCGCTGCAAATAAAATGGATGCTGTTTTTGGTGATGAAGATCCCGTTCAACGAATCAGAGACGAATTTGAGCCAAAAGGAATTAAAGTATTTCCCATTTCAGCAGTCAGTGGACAGGGGCTAAAAGAGTTATTGTATTATGTTTCCGGCATGTTGAAAAGTATAGATGAAAAGCCAATTGTCTTTGAACAGGAATACTTCCCTGGTGCAGAACTCACCATGAACAAGGTTTCGTATACCGTTGTCTTTGATGAAGATGCTGAAGAATATGTTGTAGAAGGCTCTAGCATAGAAAAAATGCTTGGCTATACAAATCTTGACTCAGAAAAAGGATTTAGTTTCTTCCAGAAATTCTTAAAAGAAAACGGAATTCTGGATGAACTGGAAAAAGCTGGTATAGAAGAAGGAAACACTGTCAGAATGTATGGTTTTTCATTCCTTTATTATAAATAAATTTAAATTATGCGGCTAAGTGTCGCAGATGGGAGTTAGTAATGACAAGCAAACAAAGAGCTTATTTAAAGAGCCTTGCGAATAATATTGAACCTATTTTTCAGGTTGGAAAATCATCTTTGACACCTGAAGTAACGGAAGCAGTAATAGAATCTTTTAACACAAGAGAATTGATTAAAATATCTGTATTAAAGAACTGCCTTGATGATCCAAAAGAAATTGCTTCTATTTTATCAGATAGAACTCATTCCGAAGTCGTGATGGTGATTGGGAAGAAGATTGTTCTCTATAAAGAAAGTAAAGATCACAAAAAAATAGAACTTCCTAAAGCGCCTAAACTCCCCAAATAATAGTTGGAGATGCTATGAAACAAGAAGAAAAGAATCAAAAAATTGGTATCGTAGGTGGTACCTTTGATCCAATTCATATAGGACACCTTCTGATTGGTGAAACAGCAAAAAATAGTCTTGGACTTGATTTGGTGATTTATATTCCAAGTGGTTGTTCTTATATGAAGGAGAAGGTAAGCGATGCAACTCACCGCTATCATATGACAAAAATTGCAACAGAAGGCAATCCTGACTTTACGGTTTCTGACATTGAAATCAAAAAAACAGGTCCAACCTATACGTTTGAAACAATGATTGCACTGAAGGAAACTTATCCAGATAGCCAGTTCTATTTTATTGTTGGAGCTGATACTGTTTTTTCAATTTCTTCCTGGAAAAATCCCAATCTGGTTCTGGAAAATGTTATTTTAGCAGTTTTTGCAAGAGATGGGTTTGAACTCACTTCACTTGAGCAGGAGCTTTCATTGTTAGAGCAGAAATTTCAGGCAAAGTATTCTCTTTTTCATCTTGATCGATTTGATGTTTCTTCTTCGGATTTAAGAATGAGAATTATGGATAAGAAGTCCGTAAAATATCTGATACCAGATAAAGTAATAGAATATATTCACGAATACAATCTTTATGAATAGGCAGTGTGGACTTAAGTGCAATTTATAAGCGACTGATGGGAGAAACGATGACAAGCAAATCTTACAGTGGAAGAAAAGTACGTAAAATAATTGAAAAAACATTGGATCCAAAGAGATTTGAGCATACACTTGGTGTTGCTTATACCGCGGCAGCTCTTGCAATGTGTTATGAAGAAAATGTAAACAAGGCAGAAATTGCTGGACTCTTACATGATTGTGCAAAATGCATCGACAATGACAAAAAGATTTCGATGTGTCTTAAATATAACATTACAATTACGGAGACCGAATATAAAAATCCCTTTTTACTTCATGCAAAATTAGGTGGTTTTCTCGCCATGAAGAAATATGGAATAAATGATAAGGAGATCGTTAGTGCTATTTTAAATCATACTACAGGACGTCCAGACATGTCATTGCTGGAAAAAATTATATTTGTAGCAGATTATATAGAACCAAACAGATCGCAAGCCCCTAATCTTACAGCCATTCGTAAGCTTGCATTTGAAAATATAGACAAGGCAGTATTTCTTATTTTAGAAGATATATTAAAGTACCTTCAGACGATGCCTTGCGAGATTGATCCAATGACACAAAAAACCTATGATTATTATAAAAAAGAATTAGTGTGAAAAAGTAATCTTTTACACAAAAGTTGTGCCCGCAACGAGAAGTTGCTGGTTCCCAAGAAAGGTATGGTTATTACAATGAAACTATCAAAAGAAATGGCAAAACTTGCCATAAAAGCACTTGAAGACAAAAAAGCGGAAGAAATCAGAGTAATTGATATTAGCAACGTTTCCGTCATTGCAGATTATTTTATAATTGCACACGGAACCAACAGAAACCAGGTTCAGGCTATGGTTGATAATGTTGACGAAACACTTGGCAGAGCAGGATACGGAACGCCAAAAGTAGAAGGATATGACACTGGTAACTGGGCATTGATGGACTACAAAGATATTATTGTTCATGTCTTTGATCAGGAAAATAGAACCTTTTACAATTTAGAACGCATATGGAGAGATGGAAAACAGGTTTCTGTTGATCAATTAGATTGAGTTCTATAAAACGAAGAATTTCTCAGATTTGAACTATAAAAATTCAAATAATAACTATTTTTGATTTATAAAAAAAGAAGTACAATTTACGACTTGAAAGTCATGATTGTACTTCTTTTTATGATTGATTACTAATACAATAATCGAAAGACACCAAATACTTTCCCAAGAATTTCAAGCTGATCTGTGATAATAGGTTCCATGGAATCATTCTCAGGCTGAAGTCTGTAGTATCCATTTTCTTTATAATAGGTCTTAACGGTTGCAGAATCATCAATCAATGCAACAACTGTATCTCCATTTCTTGCTGTGTTACATTTTTCTACAAAGATACGATCTCCATTATAAATACCAACATTAACCATGCTGTCCCCTTTTACATTCAATACAAAGGTCTCTGCATTAGGAACCATATCAACAGGCATAGGGAAAAATCCCTCAATATTTTCTTCCGCAAGAATAGGTTGTCCCGCCGCAACTCTGCCAATGATTGGAATACTGGTCATTTCATTTCGAACCATCTGAAAGCTGTCATCTACAATTTCAATTGCTCTTGGTTTTGTAGGGTCCCTTCTGATGTAACCATTTTTCTCCAACGTCTCAAGGTGAGAGTGTACTGACGAGGTTGACTTCAGATTAACTGCTTCACAAATTTCCCTGACAGCAGGTGGATATCCTCTTTTTAATATTTCATCTTTGATATATTCAAGTATTTCTTTTTGTTTTCCACTTATCTTACCGTAACCCATAGCAGACCTCCTTATTATTTAACATAAGTTTAGCATAGGAAAAAGTAAAAAGCAAACATATATTCCAAATATTTGTTCGATTTTTCTCTTGATTTATGTTGACAATCGAATGCACGTTCTGTATAATCAACATATAGAACATTTGTTCTTTTTCAAAAAAAGGAGATGAATTGTATGATGAGAGAGCAGCAGAGATTACAGAATAAAATTAAAAGACAAAGAGAAGTAAATCGACAGATTCGTATTCTGGTTCTTACTGCATGTTTAATTTTTGTCTTTGCAATTGTATTTGGAAGTTTTTTCTCAAAAGCGAATTCTCCCTCTGAACAAGGGAATACCAAGTTTAAATACTTTAAAAGTACAATGATTGAATATGGAGATACATTATCAGACCTTGCTCTGGCATATCATACAGCTGGGTTTTCCTCAAGTGAAGTATATTTAAATGAAATTATAAAAATAAATAATATTACATCTGATGACATACATACAGGAGAATATTTAATCCTGCCTTATTATTCAGAAGAATTTAAGTGATTTAATATTGGCCAGCCATCTATTTTCCCATTCAGAAT
>CANRGO010000129.1 GCA_947630125.1 uncultured Lachnospiraceae bacterium
CCATGCTGGAAGTCCATATGCGAATACCTCTGTTGTTTCATATCCTGCGGTTGCTTCCTTAAAAGCTTCTGCATCCCATACATTTAGATCATCATTGCCCCACTGTGTTTCTGCAGATAGGATTGGAACAGGACCTGACATTGCCATATACCATGGTGTAGCCCATTGTGCAGCATAGGCTGTTAAATCTTTTTGATAAAGTTCTATACACAGATCCATATAGTCATATCTTGCCTGCGCAACATTTAGTACATCGTCTTTTACCCAAGCCGAATCGCCTGAGAAGTAATTTGTCTCAGCATCAGATGCGAAAACCCGGTATCCTGCATCTTTAAGTGTCTGTGCTGTTTTCAAGATGGTTGGGTAATCTTGAAAAAGTTTTCCAATTTCAGCTGGATCATCTGTTCCGAAAACAGTTTTAGCGATATCTCTTCTGTAGTAAAACCCTGCTGGTGTAATCTGATAAGAAATTGCTCTTTGGATTCCCTCAGCATCCTGTCCTACATCCCATACATAATCAACAATCTGGTCTGCATAATCTTGTGCGCCAAATTGATTCAAATCTTCAAAAAATCCAGCATCATAGAAGTCTTCGAGCATCTGTGGTTCTCCAACAATGATATCCGGCTCTGTTTCCCCACCAAGTAATGCTGTCTGAACTTTTGTAGTATAATCAGCTGGTTCGATGACTACTGTTTCTACCGTAACACCTGTCTGCTCCTGGTATCTTTTTCCAAAATCAGTTAAGTCATTTGCAAGTGTCCATACAACTAATTTTTCATCTCCAGCTGCTTTCGTTTCTTCTGTCGCTGTTTCTGCAGCTGCTTCCTGTGTTGCTGCCTCTGTTGTGTCTGAAGCACTTGATGTTTCTGTACTTCCACATGCCATTATGGATAGTGTCATCACACCAGCCAGCATAACGGATACTACTTTTTTCCATTTCATAAAAAATATCCTCCTTTTGTATACAACATTACCTGTTGTTTCTGCATGTTCTATTACTAAGATAATTATAGGAGATAACATTCTTATAAAATATGCTCCAATTTTTAAAAAGGTGTCATTTTTTTAGATTTTAATTGAAATCTCTTTTATAACACCATTTCTAATATCTTTTGCTATTTTTTCTCCAGCACATCCTCCATTTACACTTGCCTTACTGCCATTTTGGTAGATAAACTCCATGCCTGAGATCTGATAATTTCCAGGATAATAGTTATTCACCTGGGCAAACTGATAGTTTACCTGCGTCTTGCTAAATAAAGTTGTGCTTACTTTTCCATCCTCTGGAATTAAATATGCCGGTAGCGCTGGCTGGGGAGAAAAGCAAAGTTCCCCATTTTTCATACTCATAACGTGATTTCCAAACATCATATATTTCCATATGCTCATAAACTCAATGGTTGACCCACTCAGTCTGGCCACAAATCCTTTTCCATGAATGGATTGATCTGGATTCTTACTGCTTGCAATAAAGGAAGAGTTTTCATAAATACTCCTGCCATAGACTTCCGGGTCTAAAAATGGTACTGCTGCCAGTTGGAAATCCTGGAAAAATTCCATATAAAGACCATTTTTTAACATTTCCAGCAAATACTTGTATTCCATATGCATCCAGATGGACTCATTTTCAAGCCAGCCCGGTGTAAAAGCTTTTGCCCGTCCCAGTTCATAACTGGCATTTTTTAGGGAAGCATTTACCTTGTACATCTTAAGTTTTTCATCATATAAATCACTTTTTTTAACCTGCCTGTATAATTCCCGTTTTTTTTCTTTTGGTACTTTAAGTTTCATGAAACGTACCGGTCCTTCTAAAAAGTATGGTACCTTACATATCGTAAAGTGAAGAGGTCTGTATCCTTGTGTCGTTTTCTCGTAATCCGTAATTTCATAATAAAAGTAGGTAGGACAGATTTCATTGCCCAACAGACAAGCCTTTGTGATTCCACATTTAACCGTTTCAAGAAAGCCTTCTAAGATTTGAGCCAGCTCTTGCATCGAAATCTCATATTTTTTGCCGTAAATCCCTTCAAATACACGATTGCGGTAGCTTTCTTTCACTGTGTTAATCTGATTCCAGAAAGTCAGAAGGTGTCCTTTTTCTTCTACCTCTTTCCCATCAAGCATTCTTTCACAGAAATGAATCTGTTCTTTTTCATTTTGGTTTATTTCATGAAGCTGTTTTAACAGCACAAATAATTCTTCTATCAAACTGATTTTTCCAGCATATTTATAAAGCATCTCCAATGTGTATTCCAGCATTCTGCATAGTTCATAACTTTCTGCCATGGAAGAACCTGATAATGCAGGTAACCCGTTAAGTGCATCGTACCAGCCGGGCTTGCCACCTTCCATTTCAATTCCCATCCCAAACGCATCCAACGTGGCAAATTTTGTGGCACTCAGTAACACTAATTTTTCAAATAACGTCATACTCAATACATCGCCTGACCCATAATTGGTTCTGACAAGCTTTTGTGTTCCATCTCTTTTGCTACTTTCATCCAATGCATGATACTGCCTTAATCCTTTTGGGGTCAGTTGATATCTCTTCTCAACTGGATTCACATTTACCTGGGATAAAAAACAGGTATATTCTTCCTCAAAGAACAGCTCCTTCTCTTTTTCCGGAAAAATTTCAAGATAATCCAGAATCAAATCAAGGTTATAGGTCCAGTGATCACTCCAGTAACCTTCTGAAAAACTCGCATTTACCATGCTGTTGGCAAAATCTATGATCTGCACAAATAACGTTTCTACACTTGCTTCCTCAGCGCAAAGTGAAAGCTTGTGATATAATGCCCCCGGTGTAAAAGCCTTGCTCAAAAATGTCTTTAACTCCATAAGTTTCTCTTCTGTGATTTTATTCCACAGCATTTCGTTATCCTTAGCTAACAGAATACTTTCTACCTGATCGTTTGATATCTCATATGTCATTTTGTCAATGCTCAGCGGATTATACCCATCAAGCTGAATCAGATTGTAAAACATTTTTATATTTTCTCTGCCTACGAATGGAGCAAAAAAAGTATCACAACGCCGGTTCTGGTTAACATCACGGAAGTTACCATTTCCCTGTGAATAAAATTCCGGTAACATTGAAAAATAATTATAGTCTCTTTCTAAATCTCCATGCTTTCTGGAATACAGGTAAAAGATTTTTCGATGCCCCAGTTCGATTGGATATCCTCCACGCAGCACATTATCCAGATACGTATGATTGCAATAGGCATCAAAGGACTTTGATCTTGTCTGTGTTGTAATGGAGCTGACAATTTCTTCTGTAAGGATTTGTGCCTCTTTCCATTTTTTGATAAAATATGCTCCATTTTTCTCGATTTTTGAATACTCCTTCATCACTCCTTTGTCTGCAACCTGTCCAAATATCTCGAACAGTTCCACTTTTTCACCTGGCTGCAGGCTTTTTCTCATTCCATAAAAACAACAAGGTAGTTTATTGGCTTTTATCTGGTTTGCCTTCCATAACTCTTCAAGCCTGCTCTCTGAAAACCTGACAGCTTTTTGTAAGGAAGTATCATATCCAAAGATGATTTCCGGATCCACAATCGGCTGCATAAGGCTCCCATCTGCCAGACAGGCAAGCGAAAAATTGCCACCCGCAATCTCTTCAACTACTGTTGTGTCATCAATACTGGCACGAACTCTGAAAAACGCTCTCTTCGTTTCCACATCTTCTACCTGCATCCATGCTTTTGCAGTCTGTCCCATATTCTTAAGGAGTTCCATGCGAATTCCATAAGGAATCACTGCAGGCATGCCGTCAAGTACTTCGAATTCAAGAGTCGAATTTGTCTTGTTTTCAATTGTCACACGTCGAACCAGTGCTCCTACTTTTTCTTCCGGTAAAATAGAATACTGTACTGCTGTTTTTAATCCAATCGCTGTATTCTCTTCCCAAATTGTTAATCCATTCATCGCAATTTCCATACCATGTGGTAGCTCTTCTTGCGAAAAAGGTTCGTATATCCTTCTTGTCTTTTCCCGATTGTTAATCAGATGAATAAAAGTTCGAAATCCTGTCGTTTTTACATTTTGATATGCATGGTGTGCAGGATAAAACTCCATGATGGCATGGTCCTTATTTTCAACGCCAAAACTCACAACACACTGCCCGCGATTTACATAATGGCACCATATTGGAATCCCATGAACGCCTGCAACGCTTGGTAAAAAGCTTGAAAATGGAGATTTTTTACCATAATTTGTAATTGCGAACGTATCCGTTTTGTTTGTTATGTTTGTGCTACTCATAAGTTACCTCCTCCAGAATCCTATTTGTACTAATGCTATTCTATAAAATAGCAAAGCATAAAAAAGGATACCTTTTTTTCTAAAGGTATCCTTTTTTTATGTGGAATTACCATGCTGTCCTGTCCAATAAAAACACCAGCACTTATTTACTCAAATCATGCACATCCTGTATCGACTGCATATATTCTTCTGCCGTAAGCTCTCCCTTGAGCAGACCTTGCACATTTTCCTGTGCTACTGTAGAGACTTCACTTCCCATGTCTGACTCGAACCAGGTAAAGGCCGATTTAGCCGAGTTGATGTGATCGAGTGCCAATTGCGTATAGCCTGAAACTTCTGCAAGATTTTCATCGTAGCGATAGCCTTTCACAGTGCCTTGTAATCTCATGGCTGTGTCTCCCATATTTTCAACAAAATACTTCACGAACCAGCCTGTGGCTTCCTCATACCTACCCTTGCCAAAGCAGAGAATGTTACCACAATTCATAGAATAAGAATCAGCTGCTGAGATCGTTTCTGAAACGACCGGAACATTGAAGAATCCAATGCCCTCTTCTCCTGCCAGATTCTGTGCACGATC
>CANRGO010000130.1 GCA_947630125.1 uncultured Lachnospiraceae bacterium
CAATTGGTTCCTTGGTTTTGGGCTGTGGATACCCAGCAAGTGAATCGGCCAAGATTATGTCAGGACAGAACAAAAAAGTTTTACTAGTTGATAACGGTATATTTTCATTTACTTACGTATATGGACTATTGGGATTAATTGCTGTAGCCATTTGGTTTGTGAAAATGTTTAAGTTAGCATGGAAATTATATAAGATTCAAAATAAATATATTTATTTGATGTTCATCGTCTTTAATATAGCTATGATGTATAATATTATTTTTTGGTGGTGGAAGTACGCTTGGACTATAATAATGATTATTATGATGTGCAAGATGGAACATGAACTATATGATAATATAAAGTGAAACAAATTAGAAGGGGATAATTGTTTTATTCTCGATGAAACATTATATAGGTGTAAAAAGATGAAAAACATTTTAACCCCAATCATAGACAGCTTTTTTGGTTGGCAAACACTTAAAAAAATTATAAAAGAAAATCCTGGAAAAATATTACTAATCTCAGATATAGGGATAGGAGATCGTGTGTTCATGCTTGCGTATTTGAATGCATGGAGTGACTATTATAAGATTAATGATTGGAGGATTTTAGCTATAAATCCTAATGAACCACTTTATCGGTGCTTTTCTATCAGTAGGGAAAGATTAATATCGGTTTCAAAAAGAAAATATATGCAAATTAATACACTTTTTTCAACTGTATTTGGCAATCGCTTTATAAGAAAACATCAAGAGATTCTTCATGTAAATGCCCTAGCATATTTTCGTGGAAACAGACTTCTTGTTAACCCCTGTGCTTTTCTTTTTTCCACATTGACAAAAGCGGTTTACCGAATACCCCAGAATACGGCACCAGCGAATTGCGTAAAAGGGAAAAAGAGCGACTTGTTAGAAAGACTTCAAAGCGAGGAAGGGATTAACTTTGATCAAACGATCTTTGTAAATCCTTTTGCATATAGTTGTAATCAAACGCCGTTAATCTTTTTCCAAAAGATTGTAGATAAACTGGTACAAGAAGGTTTTTTGGTTCTTTGTTCAACTGTTGAGGATCAGAAACCACTTGTTGGATCTCTAGGTATTTTCTGTTCTATTGATGAAGCGTTTTCAATATGTGAAACTTGTAGGGCTGTTATTGGAGCAAGAAGTGGTTTTATGGATCTTATGGCTTTTTCAAATGCAAATATTATATGTATTGATAATCATGATTATAAATATTCTGATCTGTTCCGATTGGAGTACAACTGGCCAATGAATCCGCATATTAGAACATTTTATTATGCAGCTAATAGAATAGAAGATATAACCAAAGAGATAGTTGATTACGTATGTAAAAAAGAGGGGCATGGTGTGGATATTGAAACAAGTTGCTAAAAGAATATGGAAAAGATTTGTACTCATCACTCAGAGGATAGGCTGGACGTTACTGGATTCAGGGATAATGAGAATACATTTAATGGACGGTTCCTTTTTTGGGATTTTTAGATTATGTGGAAGAACAATTGCTAAATGGGGAAACATGAAAACTGTAATAATTGCTCCAAAGTCAGATGCCCCTGTATTATATTTACAGATTAACAGAGAGGCACCATATACATTGGATTGTATACAGATGTGGCTGTATGTGGCAGAAAAACTTGGTGCTGAATACTGGTTTTTATGTGATAATTATCGACTGGCTCATAGGGTATTAAAAATGTGCAGTTTTCCTGATTCGAACATTCGATTTATCCGTTCAAAGAATCTACGTATTCTAAAGCAGGCGAGATATCTTTGTTCACAGGGTGCATTGCCTTTGACCAAAGCCCAACTTACACCATTTTATCATGCGAAAAAGAACAGAATAGAACAATTTTGGAAAATAGATGCTGACGATACAATGTTTTTAGCTTCTCCTGAAAAGATTTCAAAGGCTATGGAGCAAGTGGCAAAGATAACAGAGAAGCAGGGAAAGGCAGCCGTATCCTACGATATGTGGTTTACCCATATGTCTGGTCGACATTGGAGTTTTGGAATTACATATATTAGTGGAAAGTTGGATTTTACTGAGATTTTTTCAAAACTGAAAGATAAAAGTTGGATGAATGAAATGAAACAGTACACGGATTGGTTCAATCTAGATTGGTTTTTTACATATTTACGAGAAAAGAAAGTCCCTCTTGGTGTTTTTCATCTTGATGAATGTCTGTTTATCCATTGGGGAGATAATTTGAGAAATCCGTACAATTCATGGATATCAGAGTTTTCTGGCGAAGAGCTTAGATATCCAATTATCGAGTTTATATACAGAAAACCAATGTTTGCAGTAAAAAGGATACAACCGGAAAGTGAGAAGATTTGTGTTGGCACTTCTTTAGAGGAAAGTAGAGATTTTCTATGGAATGAAATTTGTCAACTAAGGAAACAACCATTGAAGGTACTGAAATGTTTAGGACTCGACTCAAATTCATTTGCTAATATAAAATATATTAAATTTTGAATTAACTGAAGTAGTGACGTGAAATAGATATGAAAAGAAACGCTATTGATACAGATTAAAGGTGATTGCATATGCCGATTAATATAGGAAAATCATTAAAATTGAATATGTTTTTGAATTCAGTGCGTGGAATCATGTCTATGGTTTTTCCACTAATCACGTTTCCATATGTTTCACGTATATTAGGAGTTGAGAATCTTGGACGCTATAATTATGCAAATTCTATTGTCAGTTATTTTGGCCTTCTTGCAGGACTTGGTATTACAAACTACTCAGTACGTGAAGGGGCAGCACTTAGACAGGATCGGAATAAATTGAACCATTTTGCAGATGAGATGTTTACCTTTAATATAATTTCAACAGTAATCGCCTATCTGCTTTTAGTTATTATTTTACTGGCTCCAGATATGAGCAGATATCGTTCTCTGTTGTTCATTCTTTCATTTCAGGTTATTCTTAAAACGATAGGTATCGAATGGATATATACAATTTATGAAGATTTTTTATATATTACAGTTAGAAGTATAGTTTTTCAATTGCTTTCATTGATGCTTCTTTTTATTTTTGTGCATACTCGTAATGATATAAATATATATGCTTGTATTACAGTTCTAGCTGGTGCTGGTTCAAGTATCATGAATTATGTCCATGCAAAAAAACTCGTGACGATTCGATTGATAAATCGTATTAACTGGAAAAAACATTTTCGGCCAGTTTTTATTATGTTTGCAATGGCATTGACTGTTTCCATATATGTAAATTCTGATATAACAGTCCTTGGGATTCTCTGTGGAGATAGAGTTGTAGGAATTTATTCGGTTTCTACTAAAATCTATTCAATTATAAAAAATATATTATCGACTATTATTGTCGTATCGATTCCACGATTGTCGGCTTTATATGGAACCGGAGAACTAAATGAATTTAGGACCACAGCATTAGATATCTATCGGACTTTGATTACAGTCTTGATGCCTGCCATTACAGGGATCATAATCCTAAGCAAGCCAATAGTTCTCTTGATTTCTGGTGAAGAATATATTGAAGCCGCACTTTCACTAGAAATTTTGGGCATTGCTCTTCTTTTTTGTATGGCGGCTTGGTTTTGGGGTCAATGTATCTTGGTACCAATGAAAAAAGAAAATGAAGTCTTTAAAGCTACGGTTATCAGTGCTTGTTTGAATTTGATAATGAATTTTATATTGATCCCACTTTGGCAGGAAAAGGCAGCGGCATTGACAACTGTTATAGCTGAAGGTTGTACTTATGTGTGGAGTTTATTAAAGGGAAGAAGAATGAGTGGCGTCGTTGGTACTGGGATGACATATGTCAAATCCGCAGTTGGCTGTATCGGTATTATAGTGGTAAATAAAGCGACAAAAAGTTTGATCAGTAGCAATGCCATTTATGTTATTTCAACGGTTTCAGTGTCCATTGCTGTATATTTTACTATTGAGTTTTTGATTAAAAATGAAGCTCTATACAGCTTGGTGCGGGAAATAAGAGAATTCAAAAAATGAAATACAATGAGGATTCTATGTAAAAAATAATGATACAATTGAAAGCAAAAAATTTATATATATGAAAAATCGATTTACAGCACAATTTTTTATTACGAATTTAAACATTTTAGATAACAGATAATAAAGAACATTCCAATATTGAATCATAGCAGAGTACATTCCCTCTCCTTGGGCGTACAGACTAATACCGAACGGAGTGAGATTGGAGCGAATATCTCGCTCCTGTTTTGCAGGAGGAAAACACCGTTGTGTCGTTTGAGTGCTTGGATCGGGGAAATTTATTTAGGAAAGAATGTGTGTATTCATTATATCTAAGAAAATGGAGGCTATAAAAGTGGATTATATAATTGTTCAAGCTGGTGGTAAAGGAACCCGAATGAGACAGTTGACTGTGAATAAGCCGAAAGCACTGGTTCCTGTTGCTAACCTTCCAATGATATTTCATTTATTTCACAAATATCCTGAGAAAAAGTTTATCATTATCGGAGACTATAAATTTGAAGTTTTGCAAAAATATCTTTCTGCCTTTGCAAGTATGTATGATATCAGTTTGGTTTCTGCCTCTGGAAAAAATGGCACTTGCGCAGGCCTTTCTGATGCGTTGTCTTATATTCCGGAAAAAGAGCAGTTTATGTTAATTTGGTGTGATCTTGTACTCTCAGAAGATTACGAGATTCCAGATTTCGACGGTAATGTTATCGGAATTGCCAAAGATTTTCCCTGTCGCTGGAAGTATGAAAACGGCGCGTTTGCTGAGGAGCGAAGCATAGACCACGGTGTTGCG
>CANRGO010000131.1 GCA_947630125.1 uncultured Lachnospiraceae bacterium
GCGAATACGTACCAGTGTTTTTAGCAGAACACTCTTTCCAGAGCCTGTCTCACCTACGATACCAATCTTTTTACCAAAAGGAATGCTAAGATTAATGTCCTTCAAAATCTCTTGTCCATCAATTTCAAGGTTCACATCCTTAAGTTCAATATTTGGAGCATCACAGTGAATATTTTTCTCCTTGCTATCAGGAATATTACTTTCCTTTTCCATGAATTTCTTCAATTCTACCCCTGCAATCAGCATCTGTTGCATGTTGAAAATATGATTATTCAAACCAGTAATGTTATGCATAATTCGCATTACGTATGTAGAGGAAGCCAAAATATAACCAACGCTGATATAGCCTTTAATTGCTAAAATTACACCGATTAAAATTGTGCCAATAAAAGCAATCTGCTTAATGGTATTAAAGGTCAAATCAAACTTTGAAGATAACCAGACCTGTTCTAAACGTGCATCTGAAAAATCCGTGTTTGAGCGATCAAATCTTTCCTTCTCTAGATTTTCATTGGTAAAGGAACGAACAATACGAACTGCTGCAATATTTTCCTGTGTTCTCAGATTCATTGCTGCACTTCTATCACGAATTTCTTTAAAATTTCTACGAGCTCTTTTCTTAAAATCCAATACCGCCCTTATTAAAAATGGCATAAGAATTAATGGAATAATCAAAAATGAAAGATTAATTTTTGCAATCAAAAATAAAGTAGTTATCAGCATAAAAATGGCGTCCCCTAAATATGGGATTCTATGTGCAAATAACTCCTTAAACATAATCGTATCCTGATTTAAAATCTGTAGCATCTCACCAGAATTGTAATTGGAGATCGTCTCAGAATCTAGCTCCATCAACTTTCCATAGGTATTGTAACGAAGCTCTGTCTCTAGTTTAAGCCCTACCCATTCCTGCATCAAATCACGGATATAGATCAATATCACACGAAGAATCAGCAAGATAATATAAACAACAGCAATCGAAAAGAACAACTGCATACTATGTACTTGCCCATGTTTCCCACTTAAGAGAAATTTGAACATTCCACCGCTCTCACTTGTCACTTCTCCTTTTTGAATTACAAAATCAATCAGCATTCCTGACAATAGTGGTAATAGCAGCTCTGCATAGATTCCAACAAAGCTGAAAATCTCGGCTAAAATCGCTGCAGGCATGCTCTTTCTAAAATATTTGAACCCAAACCTTATCGTTTCCATGTTAGTCACACCTTCTTATTAATCTTACTATCCTATACGTCTTTCAAATTTAACAAAACCAAGGATATTGTCTATTTCTTTTAATGTATCCTCTGATATATTAACATCCACTGCCTTCAAATTACTTTCCAGCTGAGAAACCTTGCTGGCTCCTACGATTACGCTACTTACTATTTTTTTCTAAGAATCCAAGCAAGAGAAAGGGCGGACATACTTGTTCCTAACTCTTCTGCGATTTTTGAAAGCTTTTCAACCTTATCCAAGTTATCATCTGTACAATCAGAAAAATTTACACCATTGTCATAAGCATATCGGATCGTCTGTTTTGCTACTTCTATCTTTTCGCTACCACTAAGTTCTGTCATCCAACTGCCTACTGTAATCTCACTTACTTTCAAACCAGACTTTCCAACATTACGATACTTTATAATTCCACATCCCTTCATATAGTTTTTCTTTACTAAGCATATCACTTCAAGTATACTTTAAGTCAAGAGTCCTTTGGACTCAAAAAAAGATTTAGGAGGAATTCAATGTATACCATACAGCAATTATCCAGTCTGTTGCATGTTCCGGCATCCACCCTTAGATATTATGAAGAAATTGGTCTTCTTGAAAATGTAAAAAGGAACACCCAAAACCAGCGCGTATATGATGAAAGCCATATTCGCAGATTAAACGGAATCCATTGCTTCAAGCGTACAGGAATGAGCATTTCAAAAATAATGGAATTTTACAAATATGAGATAAATCTTAATACAAACATTGATAATATTCTAATTCTTGTTAAGGAACATGAAACAGATATCCAAGAAAAAATCAAAAGCATGGAAATGGACCTTATTCATATAAGAGAAAAAGTCCTCTATTATTCGGCAATAAAAGAGGCCCTAGAAGAAAATTCTCCATGGCCATGTTGGGATGATGTAAATCAGATATAAAAGCTTCTAGTAGAAGCTTATATCTCTGCAATCGTTGGTCTATTGAGGGATATGTTGTACCCTTCCAACAATTCCTCCTTCTAGCATCACCTTGATTCCTCTCGGATGATTCCCAGAATTAGTCAAAATCCTCATCACAATACCTTCCGTTAATTTTCCTGTACGCTGATCCTGTTTTTGTACCACCTGAACTTTGGATCCAATCTTTATATTATTTCTAACTGTACCATCCATATTTCTTCTAATCCTTCCACATTATCAAACGACTTGCAATAATCAATTACTTCATCTCATGTCGTCATCGTATTTCTCTTCAAAATAAAACTTCTCTATCATTGTATCATAGAAATGGCAAAGAGATGCATGGTCGCTTGGCAAAAAGAGCAAAGGAACAGAAGATTGTGGAGAAGATTCAAAATATCCTTTCTGAAATTAAGGAGGCACTTAATGACAGTAAATTCCGTAAGATTCTTAGCTTCGCCTTATTAGCACTCGGAATGAACTTCCTATCCATCACCTTTATGATGCCCTTCAATTCGTACCCGATGCTGATTTTATCAACCTTTTTCGGATCCATTGCATGCCTTACATCGGAATTGGTTTTCTTGTCTCTATAATCGGTGGTTCCATCTTAAATAGGCTACAACAGATTGACATCACGCTTGTTTTGGGAAAAAATATATGCCCAACAGATTTTGAATCTGATAGGATTTTTTATCCTTGCAATTGCTGCTGTTTTTATTCGTTTTCGCATCGAGACAGAAAAGATTACTGCCAATCGACAAAATGGTAGGATTAAGCTATAGGAGTTTTATTCTAGATTAAGAAATAATTCAATAAAACAAAGACACCTTTCTAAAAAGTTGATTTTTTAGAAAGGTGTCCTCTATAGTGAAAAACCATGATTTTCCTGGATTTTACTTATCCAAGCTCTTCATCGTCGGAAAATGAATTTGGCTTTGTATCATGTAGTCTATATTAGTCTACCAAGCCTTGTTTCCTTGACATCTTCCTCTTGTTCTTTGATAATACAGTCTACCAAAGTCTAAGAATTTAATGTCAATTTGATGTAAAACACCTTTTTTGATGTCAGTATATATATTTAAAAGATATCCTCTATCAAGGACTCTTTCCTAAAAAATATCACTATTTTTTTCTAACGCTTTCATTGCTTCATGTTTCTTCAATTCTGTTGCTTCTGCATAAATGTCCATTGTTGTCTCAATGTTGGCATGACCCATAATATTCTGGATTACCTTGAGATTGGTTTCATTTTCACAAAAACGTGTACAAAATGTATGCCTTATATGATGACATGAAAAGTGTGGAATCATTATCGGCTTTCTACGTTGCTTCTTTGCACTAATAATCTCTTCTGCATTGTAGGCTTCGTAAATTCTTCTTATTGCCCGATTGATTACACTTGGATTCAAAAGCTTTCCTTCTCTGCTACAAAAGATGAAACCACTCATTCCTTCAACTACCTGAGTATTAAATCCAGTTTCCTTTTGCGCTTCATACTCATCTTTAAATGCTTTATCTACTGCTTCAAGCATTGGAATATGTCGAACTCCTGCTTCTGTTTTAGGGGTAGATATATGAAATTCGCTCTTATGCGTTTCTTCCATAAACATATAGATTGTCGCATGATTTATGCTAATAAAACGATTCTCGTAATCTACGTCTTCCCATCGAAGTCCAATAATTTCTCCGATTCGACATCCGGTTCCAAATAACACTGTCAGTAGTGGCAACCAATGGGAATATATTGGGCTTTTAGAAACATAATTGAGAAATGCTCGCTGCTGTTCTAACGTCAAAGCATGACGTATCCCTTTATTCTTACCACAATTCTTTTTTATCTCTGCCATAACTCCATTAGAAGGATTATTTCTGATAATACCATCTCTTACCGCCATCTCAAATGTTGGATGCAAAACTGTGTGAATCGTATCTAGTGTGTTCGTTTTTAGTCCACCTTCATTGATTAAAGAATAATAAAAGAATTTTACATCTGAGTACTTAATATCTGTAATGACTTTCTTGCCAAAGGTATCTCTAACACAATGGTCATACATATATTTGTAATTTGTTCTAGTATTTTGCTTCAAATCAAATTTTGTGGCAATGTATCGGTCAAACACATAATTTAATGTTGTTTTACCCGAACAATAAGATTCCAATCCATCTAGTTGGTCTTTTATCAAAATTTTTTCTTTTTCACGAAGCTCCAACAAATCATTTGCATATGCCACACGCCTATTTCCTGTTGGATCAGTGTACTGATAAATATACCTTCCGTCACTTCTCTGACTTTCGCCTTTTCTTAAAACTCTACCTTTGTTGTCTTTTCTGGATACTGCCATTAGGTCCACCTTTCTTTTTATAAGAAAGAGGTCACGAATGCTTATTCTCCATTAACTGGATTCTGACTCTTCAAAGCCTGGAATCCTTTTACTATGGTCTCTGTTATGGTTAGACTATGTTCCGATGCATACTCAACTATTTCAGTATGCTCATTCTCTGTGAGACGGATAAAAACGCCTTCTTTCCTCGGATTTTCTAACCTTGGTCGTCCAGTTCTTGCCACCGCCATCACCTCCGTTTCATAATCTAT
>CANRGO010000132.1 GCA_947630125.1 uncultured Lachnospiraceae bacterium
AGGGCTTTGTGAAGTATCAGGTTTTGTGAAGTACTAGATTTCTACGAAATATCAGGTCTTTACGGACGAAAATATAATTTTTTATGATTTCGTCCGTAGGAAATCCTGAGATTTACACCTTGGAATACAATTTTTATTAACATAACTTCAGATTTATGTTAATAAATCCATGAAAATCGATAAATTACAACCGTGAAATACATTGAAATTACAGACGAAATTTGCTAGAAATTCAGTTTCGTCCGTAAAAACATTACATAATGCAAAAAAGTCAAATCTTATGTTAACTAATACTTATCAAGTCAAATATCTATCAAGACCTATATCCTAATCCTCATAAACATCCTCAAAAATATATTTCCAAACAACTAGCTTGCTATTTTTTAACTGTAATCAGAGAAAACAATCTAAATTAGTCTGTAAAAAGTGTTTACGTACTGAAATTAACTTTTTGACGTTTCGTCCGTAAGAAATCCTGATATTTACATCTTGAATTACATTATTACTTAACATAACTTCGAAATTATGTTTATAAAGGCATGAAAATCAATAAATTACAAATATGAAATACACTAAAATTACAGACGAATTTTGATAAACAGGAAGTCTTGTCCGTAAAAATGTAACATAACTCAAAAAAATGGATATTTATGTCAACCAGAAACCAGAAACCAGAAACCAGAAACCACAAACCACAAACCACAACCCACAACCCACAACCCACAACCCACAAACCACAACCCACAACCCACAACCACCCCCCTACATGCAAGGCGTACCATGGATGAATTACAAAAATTATTAGAGCAGGAAGTAAGCGAACTTCGTAGCATCATCAAAAGAGCGGAATTTATACTGGACAGTGCGCCAGAAGGGCACTTGCGAGTATCTAAAAATCATGGGAAGGATCAATATTATTTAAGAACAAATCCTAAAGATGACAAAGGTGTTTATCTGAAAAAATCGGAACTTGAGATAGCAAAGAAAATTGCTCAGAGAGATTATGCAAAAAAGATGAAAAGTTGGGCATGCTCTGAGATTCAGAAATTTGAACAGTTGACTTATTACAAGAGATACGAGATGAGCTCTCAAATATTTGACTCATTTCATGAAGGCAAAAGGAAACTGATTCATCCATTTGTTCTTTCAGAAGAGATGTATGCAAACACATGGATTAATTCTCAGCAGAAGAAAAAAGCAAAACTTATGAGAGAACTTCATTATTTGGAATATAGCTATAAAAATGGTGATGAACCTTTAAACTATACCGAGAAAGGCGAAATTGTTCGTTCAAAATCAGAAAAAATAATTGCAGATCGATACCATAGGCTTGGCATACCTTATATCTATGAGCTACCAATACGAATGAAAGGATTTGGATATATAAAACCTGACTTCACATTGCTAAACAAACATACCCGAAAAGTCTATATTCATGAGCACTTTGGAATGATGGATCAGGCGGAGTACTGTGAAAAGGCAATGAAAAAAATTGAGCTATATCAGTTGAACCATTTTTATGTAGGAAAAAATTTACTGCTTACTTATGAATCCTCAGGGCATATGCTAAATATGAAAATAGTTGATGATTTGATTAGAGAATTCTTACTTTTTTGACAAGTCGTAAGATGCCTGTGTTATAATTAGAAAAATAATTTTTGCGAGGAAATAATTATGATTATAAAGGAAGAAAAAATAATTCTGCGAGATAAAGAACTGTTGCTTCGTTGCCCAAGTGAAGAGGATGCCGAGATGCTGCTAGATTACCTCAAAAAAACCTGTGCTGAAACAAGATTTCTGGTAAAAGAACCGGAAGAAATCCAAATGACAGTAGAACAGGAAAAAGATTATATCAGGAGAAATCTGGAATCTGATCGGGATCTGACGCTACTGGGATTTCTAGATGGAAGGTATGTGGGGAATTGCTCCCTTATGGGAATGAATCCGAAACGATATCAACACAGAATAGGGATGGGAATTGCATTATTTCAGGAGTTTACTGGGCTTGGAATTGGAAGACGCATGATTCAAAAAATGATTTTTGTAGCAAAAGATATGGGTTTAGAACAGATGGAGTTAGAGGTTAACGCAGATAACTACCAGGCAATTCATCTCTATGAAGCATTGGGCTTTGAAATCAGAGGTACATTTCCAAATAATATGAAATATAAGGATGGCACTTATGCGGATGCACATTGGATGGAGAAAAACTTAAAGACCCAGAGATGGAAGATTGATGGTGTAATTTATTCGGAAGTGAAACTTTTAGGAAAAGGTAAGGGTGGTTATTCTTATTTGGTTACGGACGGAAACAAAGAATTTGTATTAAAACAGATTCACCATGAACCTTGTGATTATTATGCATTTGGAGATAAACTTGAGGCAGAGTTAAGCGATTATGAGCAGTTGAAAAAAATAGGAATCGCAATTCCAACTTTAATTGCTGTTGATAAAAAAGGAGAACGGATCGTAAAAGAGTATATCGAAGGGGAAACCATTGATTATTATCCAACCAATTTCGTTGTAGCAAACGAAACACTATTTTATATTGATTATGAATGCAATGAGTATATGGAAGAGTGGAATTTTGAAAACTGGGGTAAGCAGTACTGGACTTTGTAAATTATCGTTGCTGTGTCATAAAAAGAGAAGGAAATGAAAATCCTTCTCTTTTTTTATAAAACTTATTTATCATTTGAAAACTTCTGATCTTTTAAAGCGGAATAAACATTTGGATAGTATACATATTGGTAAATATTGGAAGTGTATTTACTCCAATTTCCTTCCTGTGGTCGACCAATCTCAGCAAGATAAAGTTCCATTTGTTTGTCATATTCTTCAATTGCGGCTTCAAGACCATCTTTTTGATAGGTTTCAAAATGTCGAAATGTTTCAAATGGAAGTCTTGGTTTTTGATGAGATTCTCCTTTTGGATAGCCTACAGCAAGACCTGCTACAGGAAAGGTGTATTCAGGCAAGTTAAGTAATGTTATCATTTCCTGAGGATTGCGGCGAACGCCTCCAATGGGAACTATGCCAAGCCCCATAGATTCAGCTGCGATGATGGTGGCACCCATTTGCAGTCCAGCATCAAAAGTACCAACCATAGTGCCTTCGATACTTTCATGAATCGCTTGCTGTATTTGGTTTTTCTTTGCTGCTAAATCTGTTTTGTAAAAATCCATTACAAATACTAAAAAAACTGGAGCATCATCAATCCAAGTTTGATTTCCTGCAAGTTTTGCAATTTCACGTTTTGTTTCTTTATTTTTGATTACGATTACAGAGCTTTGTTGACCATTGATAGAGTTTGGCATTGCCTGAGCTGCCTGTAATATTTCGTCGATGAGAGAATCCTCCACAGGTGTATCTGAGAAATTACGGATAGATCTATGGTCTTTTATTCCTTTGATGAGTTCGTTCATGTTTTATTCCTACTTTCTTTTTTATAAATTGATTGCTATTCGATTGCATACAATTAAAATAACAGGGAAAGATGATCTTGTCAATGTTAATTTTTAAACTAAATTGACACTCCACTCTATTAATGCTAATGTTAACTTATATAAATAGGCAAAACAGGTGAAAACCTGCGACGCAAAGCTATAGGACCTGTCAAATGGTAGCCAGTTGCTTGATATTTCAGACACTTAATTTGGCATTGTATACGAATACAGTGCTTTTTTTGCCCAATTTTATAGATGCATACATTGACAGATTGTTACTAATAATAAGATTAAAAAGACAATACAGTCTTAGGAAGGCAGGATTTTTAACATGGGAAGGAAAATATTACTTACAATAGTATTAGCGCTTGCACTTGGTTTTATTCAGACACAACCAGTGAAGGCAGCAGGAAACAGCACGACAATTACCCTTTGCGGAATTAATAGTGACACCACAACAATAACGGTAATTGCGGATACACAGAAATTACCAGCTAGTGATGATGGTTTGTTTTATTTGTTTGCAGAACCAACCTATAGTGGAGCTCTTACAACGAGTTATATAGCTGCTACACATATGGGAAATACGGTTTCTTTTACCGCGGATTTAAAAAAAGGAACAGAAAACACAAGGCTGTTTTCGAAGTTTATTGTAGCCACTTTGCAGGGGGGGCAGTTCGTTCCAGTAAGTGAAGCGAAATATCTGACCAACCCAGAGATTCTTGCAACAAGTACAGTTCCTAGAAGAGCTCCAGCTTCTAAAAAGGGCTTATTAATTGATCCGGCAAAACTTGGAAATGGTGAATTAGAAGATTTAGGAGTAAAACATGCAGCTTATAACATCAATGCATCTTACATTTTAGGACCAACCTCCAATGGAGCATATCCCACAATTAATTATACGTACAATGGGAAAACATATCAGTTTAATGGACTAAGAATTGCAGAATATGATGGAATCTTTAAAGCTTTAACCAATAGAGGGATTGCAATAACCGCTATTTTATTAAACAATTACAGTGATCAATATGCTCAACTGATACATCCTCTTGCAAGAGATGGATTTGTGTGTAGTTACTATATGTTCAATTCAGCGGATCAAAGTGGAGTAGAACTAATGGCTGCAATTGGCTCATTTTTATCCAGTAGATATTCAAATAAGGGATTTGGTCAGGTTGACAACTGGATTATTGGAAATGAAATTACTGCCAGAACACAGTGGAATTATATTGGGGATATGCACTTAGATGCTTATGTTGAAGAATATGCTAAAGGATTTCGTGTTTTCTACAATGCAATCAAAAGTGAAAATGCCAATG
>CANRGO010000133.1 GCA_947630125.1 uncultured Lachnospiraceae bacterium
TCTGTGGCAACACTTTGTGTGGATGTTTCTAGAAAAACAAAGGTTGATACCAGAATAAAAAAGAGTATACGGTTCAGAACTTGTTTCATTCTTGCACCTCCTAAAACCCCAAAAAAACAAAAAACTCCGCGGAAGCGAAGTTTTAATTTATCGTAGTACATGCCAGCCTTTTTTGAAAACATTCTCTCCATTCAAAACCCGTGTATGTATAAAAATAATACACTATAGATTTTTATCTGTCAATTGTTTCGACTACATGTTTTTTTTGTTCTATTTTCTTTTTATACATTAAACTGTCTGTCATTTTGTAGATTTCTTCCAGTGTTTTACCTCTGCTATCTTCGATCCCATAGGATACTGCAAAGTGTTGCTTACTGTATTGTTTACTATATATTTCAAATGCGGATTCCAGACGTCGAAACAGTTCCAATGCTTCTTCTTTTAAAGTATTTGGGAAGATTAATATAAATTCATCTCCGCCGAATCGGGCTGCCACATCATAGCTACGGATATTCTTTCTAATCAGTTCTGCGATTTCTATTAAAACCTGATCACCTGTCATATGCCCAAACTGATCATTTATCTTTTTGAAATTATTCAGATCTAATAAAATAATAGAAAAATCTTCCTGATATCTGTTGGCCCGGTTGAATTCTGACTGTATAAAATCATTAAAATAGCGGCGATTATAAAGGCCAGTCAGACTATCTGTTACACTGGCTACATATAGTTGTTCGCTGTGTATTGCATAACGATTCATTACATAATATATGGTAATAATAATTGCTGCACAAACCGCAAGCAGTATCAGTGATAAATCCAGAATTCTGTCTTCTTTATTTGCATAACTAATGTAATGCTGCGGAAACCAAAGTTCTGTCTGTAATAAAAAGATGGTCTCCAGACAGGCTATGACTGCAAATAAATACTCCCAGCGAAATACTGCAACAAACGTTATCATATTAACCACCAGAATAATGGTATAAATTACTGCACTATCGGAACCTGGCGATGTCCAATATCCAAAAGGAATAAAAAAGAACACAATTGCCACCATAAAAAAAATCCGAATTACATGATACTTCTTAAAAAATCTGGATGTGAAGTACAAAAACAAACAGGCAGCAAAAATTACTGCTGTGGTAATTAAGTTAACAACTGGCCTGTGATTCATTATATGAACCATCATAAATATTCCAGCAAACACCGTAATAAAAAGTAAATAACCATGAAAAAGCTGATAACGTAAATCTTTTTCAATCTGAGTAATCTGACCCCGTTGCCTTATCCCCATTTCATACCCTCATAATCGAACTGCTTTTTAACAATCTGCAACCATTAGTATTTCAAACTTTATAAACAGTATTTTATCACATATTTTCGACAATGAGTATGTTATTTTTTTACTAAACATGATGATGACGACCGATAGGTATAATAAAAGGTGATTGGGAGACAGGATCCTTCATTACCTTACAGGTAAGCGAAAACACCTTCCATATAGTCTCTTCCTGTATCACCTCTTCCGGAGTTCCCTGTGAAATAAGTCTTCCATCTTTTAAGGCAAACATATAGTCCGCGTATCTTGCTGAAAGATTAATATCATGAAGTACCATAAGGATGGTTGTATTGTATTTATGATTTAAGTCTGTCAGCATATCCAATATTTCAACCTGATAAGAAATATCTAAAAAGGTGGTAGGTTCATCCAAAATCAGGATATCTGTTCTTTGAGCCAAAGCCATGGCAATCCAAACCCTTTGCCTCTGACCACCAGACAATTCATCCACAAATCGATCCTTTAAATCCACAATGTTCATAATTTCCATCGCTTCCAGCACTGCCTTATGATCTTCCTCCGTCATCCCTTTTAGAAATCCCTGATAGGGAAAGCGACCTCTGGAAACCAAATCATAAACAGAGATTCCTTCTGGGACGATGGGTGACTGGGGCAGAAGCCCTAGTTTTCTAGCCAGGCGCTTGGAAGGATAGGTATTGATTTCCTGCATATTTAATGATACTTCTCCACTTTTTACATGCAAAAGACGGGCAAAGGTTTTTAATAATGTGGATTTCCCACAAGCATTCGCACCAATAATCACAGAAATCTTTCCCTGCGGAATGGTGACGTCAAGTCCGTGAAGAATCATTTTTTTATCATAACCTGCCTGTATATTCACTGCTTTCAGTTCCATTACTCTATTTGCTTCCATTATGCAAATCCTCCCTTTTTGTTAATACGGATCAGTAGAAATATCAAATACGGAGCTCCAAGCAAACCTGTTATAACGCCCACTGGAAACCTGGTTTCAAATAAAAACTGACCAGCAAAATCTGATAGTAATACCAAAAGTGCCCCTGTTAATGCCGATGGAAGTACATGATTTGCTCCATTCCCCACTATTTTTTTAGCAATGGGACCTGCCAAAAAAGCCACAAAGGAAATGGGGCCAGTAATGGACGTTGCAAATGCAATCAATAATACAGACGTAAACATCAAGCATAAACGTAAAGGTTTGGTTTGAACGCCCAAAGAAGTGGCATATTCGTCACCCAGTTCCAAAGCCTTTAGTTGTTTTGAACCTAGCAACAGCAAGCACAGTCCCACAAGAACCACCCCTGCTAAAAGAGGAACATCTTTTAAAACCATTCCATTCAAACTTCCACTTAACCATCGCATTGCTTTTGGGACATCATATTGATTGGCTTTTAATAATAAATAAGAGATAACTGCTTGTAACATAGCCTGCACTCCAATTCCCATGAGTATAAGTCTCCCCCCTGAAAAACCAGAGCCATGGCTAAGAAAATAAATCAAGGATGCTACAGCTAAACCAAAAAACAAGGAAGCCATAGAAACGAAAAAGCCGCTTCGCTGTAACACTAAGATCGAAAAAACAGCGGCTACGGATGAGCCTGCTGAAATACCAATCATGTCAGGGCTTGCCAGAGGATTACGAAGCATATTCTGAAAGGTTGACCCTGCCATACCAAAAGCAGCTCCGGCAAGAATTCCGCAAAGCAATCTTGGTAATCGCAAAGTTCTAATGGCAAAAAAAGCTTTTTCAACTTCTTCTCCCAGTAGCACATGTAACACGGTTGGCAACGAATAATTGGTATTTCCAACCATTAATATAAGTAGCGCAGCCATGAGTAGGCATAAAAATAAGAAAAACATAATCAAATATTCTTTTCGTTTTCTTTTTTGAAAATCATGGATATAAACAGCTATGTTATGTTTCATAATTCCCTCACCTTCGTCCTTCTGGCAATCATAATCAGAATAGGTGCACCAAGAAAGGTTGTAATAATTCCTGCCTCTAATTCTCCTGGACTTCCAAGTACCCGTCCAATCACATCTGAAACCAATAAAATCAATGCTCCAAACAGAGCAGTATATGGCACAAGAAGTCTCATGCTAGGACCAAGAATCAAACGAATTACATGCGGAATCATCAAACCTACAAATGCAATGGGTCCAGCCAATGCAGTGGTCGTTCCGCACAAAATAACCGCCGAAAGTGCTGCCAGTAAACGGATCAAAAGAGGATGTACCCCAAGACCAGTCGCCATATCATCTCCCAATGCCATTGCATCTAAATATGGTAGCAAAAGTAAAGCTAATAAAAAGGCAGGAATCAGAAAAAATGACATGGTTATCATATCTTCGTAGGAAGCCCCACTCAGACTGCCCACCTGCCAGAACCGGTAATGATTCAAAGCTTCCGTTCTTGGTAGTAAAATAACACTCACAAGAGAAGATAGGGCTGCGCTACAGGCAGCTCCAGAAAGTGCAAGTTTTAAAGGAGTCGTGCCTCCTCTTCCGATAGAGGATATAAGATAAACCAAAACCGCTGTGATTGCAGAACCCAAAAGTGCCAACCAGATATACTCTGTTTTGGTCTGAATATGAAAAAACGCAAGACCGATTACTACAAATAAAGATGCTCCTGTATTGACTCCAAGAATACCTGGATCTGCAATTGGATTTCTGGTAATGGATTGCATAAGAGAGCCGGAGACTCCCAAGGAAGCTCCGGCTATCAATGCAAATATGGTTCTTGGTATCCGTTCTCTGATAACCTGAGCCTCTAACATTCCACTTGTGTCCTGAAACAGTTGTCCCTGAAATACAATTTCGATTACATCTGAAAATGCCAATGTCCTTGAGCCAAACATCAAAGAGGCTAGAAGGGCAAAAGCAAGGGCAATGATGCCTGACAAAGCAAGCATAAAGGCTTTTTTTACTATCATTTTACTTGATCCGCTGCCTTTCCAATAATTGAAAGATATTCATCGATTGTTGCAGGAATTGATAATGCACTTGGTGTACATGATGCTGATAAATTACTTCCATCTTCAACCAATGCAACTGCTCCATTTGATACTGCAGGTAAAAGAGACAGTAATGCATCCGCCTGCATCGCAGAAAGAAGTTCTTCATTTCCATATGCTACTAATACATCTACATCTTTTAAAACATCAATATTTTCAGCACTTAATTCTAGCGCAAAACTTCCCGAAGTTTCTGCAAGCTCCAGTACACTTTCTGGAAATACTAGACCTAAATCTGTTAAATATGCTGCTCTTGGATCTGCTGGTAAATACACATAGAAAGTACCTAAGTCTGATGGATTAAAGTAACAAAA
>CANRGO010000134.1 GCA_947630125.1 uncultured Lachnospiraceae bacterium
GCAAACAACTGATTGTATTCAGGTGTACGAGCAAATTTAATGAGACGTAACTTCATAACAAAATGATCAATGAATTCTTGAATTTGTTCTTCTGTAAAAGTTCCGTTTCTTAAATCGCGTTCTGCAAAACAGTCAATGAAGGTTGAAGTACGGCCTAAGCTCATTGCGGCACCATTTTGTTCTTTTACAGCTGCAAGGTAACCAAAGTAGGTAGCTTGAATTGCTTCCTGTACATTTGTAGAAGGTTTTGAAATATCGCAACCATAGAAAGAAGCCATCTTAGCGATTTCTTTTAAAGCGACAATTTGTTCAGAAATTTCTTCTCTTAAACGGATTACTTCATCAGTCATAACACGTCCAGTAGAATCTTTTTGCTCTTTTTTATCTTCAATTAAACGATCAATACCATATAAAGCAACACGTCTGTAATCACCAATGATACGTCCACGACCATAAGCATCTGGAAGTCCAGTAATGATGTGTGAAGAACGACATGCTCTCATGTCTTCGTTGTAAGCATCGAAACAACCTGCATTATGTGTTTTTCTATGTGTTGAGAAAAATTCGCTGATTTCAGGATCTACTTCATAACCGTTATCAGAACATGCTTTTTCTGCCATACGAATACCGCCATAAGGCTGCATGGAACGTTTGAAAGGTTTGTCTGTCTGGAATCCTACGATGGTTTCTTTGCTTTTATCAAGATATCCTGCTGCGTGTGATGTGATTGTAGATACAACTTTGGTATCCATATCAAGAACGCCGCCTGCTTCACGTTCTTTTTTTGTTAAGTCCATTACCTGTGCCCATAAATCGTTTGTGTTTTGTGTAGGTCCTGCAAGAAATGAATCATCTCCATCATATGGAGTATAGTTCTTTTGGATAAAATCACGTACGTTGATTTCTGATTCCCATTTTCCACCTACAAAATTGTTCCATTCTGGTCTCATTTTGATATGCCTCCTATTATATAATCTGTTTTTGAACTGCTAAATATTCCATCGAAAAAACGATGTATATCATGTTAAATGAGGCTAAAAAAGCTTATTTTTCGCCTGCCATGAACATTATAGTGTACTTGCTACACAGACGTCAAGCACCCGAATGTACTTTTTCTCATACAATTGTGAAAAAAATGACAATATCTTGAAAATTTAATAAAAATAAAGTATGATAAGTAAAAATCTGATAAGGAAGGAGTTAAAAAATGGCTGATATTACAAAAGACACTACAATTGGACAGATGCTCCGCATGAAACCAGAGGCAGCAAGTGTGTTGATGGAAATTGGAATGCATTGTTTGGGATGTCCTTCCGCTCAGGCTGAAACATTGGAAGAAGCAGCAATGGTTCATGGATTGCAGGTTGAAATGCTACTTACGAAAATCGAAGAAGCATAAAATTAAAAAACAAGTATAAAAATTGGGAGTGCAGATGCACTCCCGTTTTTTTATAGTGTTGCCAAATCTTGAATGGCTGTGTTTTTGATAAGTGGTTCAAAGTGTTCTTCTAAATAAACTTCACTAGCAAGAGCATAGCGTTGGCTGGATCCGTATTCAGATAGAATGTTACATACCTTATTAAATTCCTCTGGAGTATGTTTTCCTTTTGTTAATACCAAAAGGTATTTTCCGTTGGTAGGATTCTTATAGATAGAATTCTTTTCTTGATAGTAATTCTTTAAAACTTTTGAAATTCTTCCAGCTGTTTGTAAAGAATCCAAAGCATAAATTTTAGTCAGTTCTTTATTTGTAAGAACCGAAACTGTTTTTTCGGCTTTCTTGCTTGCTACATCCTGCCCTTCAGCCTGATTTTTCTGGTTCTTATCAGATTGCATAGTACCTCCATCTGCAAATTCGTGGTTTTGTAAACGTTTAAATAAATCTAATACATCATCTGCTCCACCTGCAACAGGGTTGTGGTTGTTGCCAAATGAATAATCATCTTCATTGGTTGATTCGTGAATACTGGGTGCAAATTTCGAAAACCTTGTGTCAAGTTCTTCTGGATCTTCCACTTTGGTTATTACTAGTACGATACACTCTGAGTTGATTGGAATCGCTTCAATCATGAGAGGAATATCTTCAGCCTCAAATCCATATTCGTAACTTGCCTGTTGCATCATATCCCGGAAAAGACTTTTTGCTTTTTCTGTTCCATAAGCCAGTTCACTAATTTTAATCTGTCGTTCAATCAGGTCTGATTTTGTCAGGGTACAACGTATTTGATTGTCATTCACTTTTTCGATTTTCATAAGCTCACATCCTTTCCCTGAAAATATTCGAAATAGTTTTTGTTTCTTCTATTTCTTATCTTAATTATAACATAGGAGATAAGAATTTCCTATCTTATAAAATAGTAAGCATTTATTCGTTTGCTTTGTAGCTAGGTTCTAGAATTAAGTGTATATTATACTGATTAAAGTACTAAGTCAATAGAGCATATTGGGTAGAATTCAAAATTTAGAAAAAATTCACAATCTTTATATACGGAGTAAATAATTATGAAGTTTTTCTTGATTTTACTAGGTTTAGCATGTATAATTTTTCTTGTAGGATGCCTCGGATAATCTGTATCAAAAAGGAGGCAAGTGTTCGGTATTTCGTAATATCAGATGAACGCATTTTTATCAAAGAGTTTCAAATCTAGAACTATATTATCTGACAAAACAGATAATTCGTCTTGTACATTCTAGTACAGGACAGTCTTACAAGCGTATGTGCTTGTTCAGAACAGATTTATTTCCCCAACAAATGAAAAGTTTTAATCACAATTATAATTCAACGTTATGGTTTTTTTTGTATATCTTTAAAAATGATACCGTTCGAGCATCCCTACGTTTTTTATTACTAATTATATCGGCACAAGTTAACAACTTCACAAGGGCAGTAACGGAATATATCACGAACCTTCTTTTAGGAATTGACCAGTTACTGTATGGGGGGAATTATGACCTTTTTTGAGTCAGAAGAAGATAAAATTAAGATGCGAGGGTGTCTTGATCACTACTGGAATAAAGGAGTTAACCTTTACCTGGATGGTATTTTGTGTACTCCCAGCCAAGTGATAGAAAAGTATTGTCTTAATGAGGATATGATTTATATGGCGGATTATGTATTGGATGAAAGCGGTAAATTAGTCGAACTTCGTTATGACAGAGTTACAAATCAGTAAATTATTTTTTTAAAAATGCAGTTTGTAAGCCATTCTGCGATCGCTATCAAAGAACTTCTGGGGTTTGACTGGGCAAATAGGGCCCCTCTTGCTGGCTAGTCAAAGGGAGTAATATGGGTGGGACAGGGGATTCTTTCGAACATAAAAAATTAATGAAAACATAATACATTTCATAATGACGTTAAAAAAAATATCTGATATAATGAATACCGGTCAGGAGGTAGTAGGCATGAAAAAATTAATCCCTGTAGTGGTGGTTCTTGTATTAATAATTCTTGTTGTAGCAATAGGGTTTGGTGGTCAGATTATAAATCGATATACCTATTCACAGGAACGGGCAGATTTGAAAGAGTATTTTAAGATAGAGGATGATAGTTTACTTCCTATTATATGGCAGGATGCTATAACAGAAGATACCCTGCGTTTTGAACAGGACAGTTGTTATATGGAAGCTGGCATGGCTGATCGATATTTTGGTGTAGAGTTCTATTATGACAGTGCAAAGGATGCTTTGTTATATACAACAGCAACAGAAGTAATTCGTACAACTTTGGGAAGTAATGAATATACAGGCAAAGAGGGTGTTGTTACAGAAAAGTCAGCATTAACTTTACCTAGAACTGAAGATGGACTTATCTATATCAATCTTGACTATTTAAAAATGTATGCGAATTTTTCTTATGAAGTAATTGAACAGCCAAAGAGAGTTCAGATATATACCCAGTGGGAAGAAAGAAAAGTTGCAGATTTAAAAGAAGACACCAGTGTTCGTTATCAGGGTGGTATTAAGAGTCCAATATTAGAAGATGTAGTAGCAGGACAGGTTCTTGTGATTCTTGAAGAAATGGAAACCTGGACAAAAGTCAAAACAAATACAGGCATTATCGGATATGTAGAAAAGAAATTACTAAGCGATTCTAGATTGGAAGCTTTAACTCCAGTAAATTCCTTAAGTCTTCCAGAATTTGAACCTACATTAAAAGATTATCGAATTTCCATGGGATGGCATATGATTGGTGGACTTGCAGGTAATCAGACCTTAACAGAGATGCTGGCAAATACAAAGGGAATGAATACCATATCACCAACTTGGTTTTCTATTCAGGACAACGCAGGTAATTTTTCAAGCTTTGCAGATAAGAATTATGTGAAAACAGCACATGATAAGGGGATAGAAGTATGGGCTTTGATCGATGATTTTAATCCGAATATTGATTTGCTTACCGTTTTATCAAATTCTGAGAGCAGAGCAAATTTAATCAACAA
>CANRGO010000135.1 GCA_947630125.1 uncultured Lachnospiraceae bacterium
CTAGCTTTAAATATTCCAAAACATTTGTATCATCAGGAAATCCCCAAAATATCCTTGCAGCCGATAGTAGAAAATGCCATTTACCATGGCATTGAAGAACTGGCTGAAAATGCCAGTATTTATATTAAAGCATATGAAGAAGGTCAGGACTTTTATATTGAAATCACGGATAGTGGTAAGGGAATGAGCATCACTGAAATAGAGGATCTTCAGAAAAAAATTGATGGTCAGATTGAAGCTGGTGGTGGTAGTGGAAATGGTATAGGACTAAAAAATGTACAGGACAGAATACGCATTTCTTTTGGTGAACAGTATGGAATCAGTTTATTTTCCAAGGAGATGTGTTATACAAAGGTAGTAGTGAAATTACCAATTACTCACAAGGAGGAAAAGGCGTGAATCGAATTCTAATTGTGGAAGATGAAAAAATGATACGGCAAGGAATTGTAGCAATGTTGAAGCGTATGCCTGTTACGATAGGTGAAATCTTAGAAAGTAGAAATGGGGAAGAAGCCCTTGAAATCCTTAAAAATAACAACATTGATTTGATGATAACAGATATTCGCATGCCGAGAATGGATGGAATTACATTGGTGAAAAAAATACAGGAACTTCCCAACAAACCGATGGTTATCGTGGTAAGTGGTTATGATGATTTTAATTATGCTGTGGAAGTATTAAGACAAGGGGTACGTGACTATCTGTTAAAACCAATTGAGCGTGAAAAATTTACAAAAGTCATTATGCAGATTCAACAAGAAATAGAAAGTCGACGGGAAGAAACACAGATGGAACAGAAAATTGGTAGTCAGCAGCTAAAATATCTTTTACTGAACAAAGAAATTACAGCGGAAGAAATTACAACCATTGAAAAACAGTTTTCAAAAATGTTCCCAAGCGAAACCTACATTTTATGTTGCATGAACGAAAAGCCTGAATTTGTAATGGTGGATCCGGCAGTTTATTATTTGTCTGATATGGAAGGACAATGTTTGATTCTATTGGAACCAGATAAATTTGCAACCCATATAGATGAGCAAGGATCAGATTATGGAATGGGAATCAGTAGTGTGCACAAAGGAATTTCAGAGCTTCCAAGAGCATACCAGGAAGCCTTGTTTGCCAGAAAAGAGGCCTTTGTAAAGTGTCTGCCATTTCATTATTATGAAGATTTTCAATATCAGTACGAAACAATACCAGATGATTTTCCACAACAGTTTGTGCAGTTGTTTGGAACACAAAAAGTGGAAGATGGTCTAAAAAAATTTGGAAATATTAGGTTTAAGGCTCGCATGAATCGAATTTCTTCGGATACTCTGATTGAAATCACCAGACATATATTGGAACAGCTCATAGAAAATTATGAAAGAATTATTGAGTTTGATATGGAAGAGTTTCAAAAACTCAGAGAACCTCTTCGCTACCAAAGTGCTGATCAATACTATGAACTATTAGATACTTGGATTCGAACGATGCAACAGCTTATTATGGAAGAATTTGATGATTATAAAAACAAAGAAAAAATTAATATGGCTATTCAATATATAAAGGATCATTATAAAACAGAATTAAATATGGCAGTAGTTAGTAATATGATTTCTATGAACTATTCACTTTTTTCTCTTAACTTCAAACAGTACACAGGGATGAATTTTGTGAACTATCTTAAAAAAATACGAATTGATGAAGCAAAAAGGCTCTTAGAGGAAACGGAAGAGAAAATCATCGACATTAGTCAGATGGTAGGGTATGATAATGAGAAGCACTTTATGAAAACGTTCAAAAGTGTTTGCGGAGTATCACCAAGTGAGTACCGTAAGAATAGCTGGTATCATAAAAAGCCAGAGAAACTTTAAGAGGAAGAATTTGAATGGAGTTTAAGAATTTAAATATTTGTATAGAAATACAAAAAGCATTACAGGATGAAAAATATAGTACACCAACACCGATACAGGAAAAAGCCATCCCTGCCATTTTAAGTGGCAGGGATTTGCTTGGTTTGGCACAAACTGGCACTGGGAAGACAGCTGCCTTTGCGATTCCCTGCCTACAGCTTCTACAGAATAAGAAACATAATAATAAAATGCAGAAGTACCCAATTCGTGCACTTGTTATCACACCGACCAGAGAACTGGCACTTCAGATATATGAAAGCTTTAATACCTATGGAAAATATTTACCTTTAAAATCAGCTGTTATTTTTGGTGGGGTTTCACAAAACCCTCAGGAAGAAATTCTAAAGAAGGGTGTGGATATTTTGGTTGCTACGCCTGGCAGACTACATGATTTAATGAATCAAGGTCTTATTTCCTTATCCGAGATTCAATATTTAATTCTTGATGAGGCCGACCGAATGCTGGACATGGGTTTTATACAGGATATCAAAAAAATATTAAAAAAAGTTCCTGAAAAAAGACAGACTTTACTATTTTCTGCCACCATGTCCAAGGAAACTCAGAATATGGCAGATTCTATTTTGAAGAACCCAATCAAAGTTCAGATTACTCCAGTATCATCAACCGTAGATGCTGTGAAACAAATGGTGTATTTTATTGACAAGGAAAATAAGAAAAATCTTCTGATTCAACTTCTGAAAGAAGAGAATATGGAATCTGTTTTAGTGTTTACAAAAACAAAACATGGTGCTGATCGCCTTGTAAAACAGCTAGGAAAAGAAAAAATTGCAGCCAGTGCCATACATGGAGACAAATCCCAGGGAGCCAGACAGAAAGCTTTGGGTGATTTTAAAAATAAAACTTTAAAAATATTAATCGCAACGGATATTGCGGCAAGAGGAATTGATATTGATGAATTATCCCATGTAATTAATTATGATATCCCGAATATTCCTGAAACATATGTACACCGAATCGGCAGAACTGGTCGTGCAGGTCAGACTGGTATTGCGATTTCTTTTTGTGATCATTTTGAAAAGGAATTTTTGAAAGATATTACAAAATTGATTCGTAAGCAAATCCCAATTGTGGAGGACCATCCTTATCCCATTCAAAACACCATACCCGTGGAAAAACAGCCACGTCCAGAACCTCGAAATAAGACAAAAGAATCGGGCAAACGAAGATAAAATATTGTTTAAGACTTTACTTTTTGAAAAAGCATTATTATAATTTGTTTAAATGTAAACTGAAAGGAGGATGTATTAAAATGCAGGAACGTAATTTAAGCCATATATTTAAAGCACTTGGTGATGAAACCAGACTAAAGATTGTGGAGATGTTATCCTGTGGGGAACTTTGTGCATGTGATATTTTAACCTCTTTTCAAATTACACAACCCACATTGTCTTATCATATGAAGATTTTAACAGAATGTTCTCTTGTGAGAGCAAAAAAAGAAGGTAGTTGGATGAAGTATCAAAACAATCAAGATGTAGTTGATGAAGTTATGCAGTATTGGGGCAAAATTCAGCAGGCACAGGAAGATTGTATTTGTAAAGAAATTGGGAAATAAACAAAGCAGGGGGATTCAAACATGTTAATTGGGGCATTAGAAGCAGGTGGTACAAAGATGGTTTGTGCTATTTGTGATGAACTGGGAACAATACTAGAGCAAACGCGAATCGATACAACCACACCAGAAGAAACAATCCCAAAGATTATTAAGTTCTTTCAGGATAAAAATATTCAGGCCCTTGGAATAGGGGCGTTCGGACCCGTGGATGTTAACACAAACTCTGAAACTTATGGAAAAATTCTGGATACACCAAAGGTAGCCTGGAGACATTTTGATTTGTTACATGCCCTGAAGCAAGAACTTCAGGTTCCAATGGGATTAGATACCGATGTTAATGCATCCTGTTTGGGAGAAGTCACATATGGAAGTGCAAAAGGACTGGAAAATGTTCTCTATCTTACCATAGGAACAGGAATTGGTGCAGGAATTTATATTAATGGACAATTGCATCATGGGATATTACATCCAGAAGCAGGTCACATTCCATTAGCAAAACATAAAGAGGATCAATACCCAGGGAAATGTAGTTATCATAGAACTTGTTTTGAAGGCCTTGCAAGTGGACCAGCAATAGAAGAACGCTATGGTTTGAAAGCAGATAAACTTACAGAGAATCCTAATGTTTGGGAATTGGAAGCGTATTATATCGCACAGGCCCTTACTACTTATATACTAACATTCATGCCAGAACGTATTATATTAGGTGGAGGAGTCTTGCATCAAACCCAGTTATTTCCACTTATTCGAAAAAATGTTTTGGATAATTTAAATGGATATATACATGTGAAACAATTAGAAGAGATAGATCAATATATAGTTGAAGCAAGTTTAGCCGACCAACAGGGAATACTTGGTTGCTTAAAACTTGGACTGAAAAGCATAGGGTTATAATTATGGTAAAGATAGAAAATGAGTACCTTGAATTATCTGTACTGGATCATGGTGCTGAGCTATGTAGTATTTT
>CANRGO010000136.1 GCA_947630125.1 uncultured Lachnospiraceae bacterium
GGGAGTAACCATAGCACTTGGAACCATTATAGGCTATTCCGCAATGGCAGGAGTGGTCGGAGGCGGAGGACTGGGTGATATTGCAATCCGCTATGGATATTATCGATATCAGACAAATATTATGGTAACAACCATACTTTTGCTGGTTGCACTGGTTCAGATATTGCAGGGTATCGGTATGAAACTCTCAAAAAAACTGGATAAAAGAATTTTGCGTTAACATATTGAATAATATAGAAAAGAGGAAATGAAAATGAGAAAAAGTATATTTGGAGTGGTAGCAATTGTGGCATTATTAGGAGTGACACTTTCGGGATGTCAAAAAGTACAAACAGAAGAAGCGGATAAAACAATCCGTGTTGCAGCATCGGCAACACCACATGCTGAGATTTTAGAGCAGGTAGTTCCGATTTTAAAGGAACAGGGATTTACTTTAGAAGTAACCATTTTTGATGATTATGTTCAGCCTAATCTGGTTGTGGAAAGTGGAGAATTTGATGCCAATTATTTTCAACACATTCCTTATTTAACAAGTTTTAATGAAGAACATAAGACCTCCCTTGTGAATGCAGGAGGAATACATTATGAACCATTTGGAATTTATCCAGGTCTGAAAACATCATTGGATCAGTTAGAAGAAGGGGACACGATTGCGGTTCCAAATGATACAACAAATGAAGCAAGAGCGTTGTTATTGCTACAGGATAATGGAGTTCTTACCTTAAAAGAGGGAGTTGGTTTGGAAGCAACGGTAAACGATATTGTAGAAAATCCTTATCAGGTTACCATTGTGGAATTGGAAGCCGCACAGATTGCAAGAGTAATCAATGAGGTATCGTTTGTTGTATTAAATGGAAACTATGCCCTTGAAGCTGGCTTATCCGTAGGAAAAGATTCTGTGGCAAAAGAAACTGCAGATTCAGAGGCAGCAAAAACTTATGTGAATGTAATTGGGGTGAAGGAAGGACAGGAAGAGGCTGAAGGAATTCAGGCATTAATTGAGGCATTAAAATCAGATGAAATTATCTCATATATTGAAAAAACATATGATGGAGCCGTAATTCCTTTTAAATAGAATTGTAATTCAAAAACAAGGAGTGTTATAATAGAGTATCAAATATAGTTTTAAGGAAGCGGGTGATTTTTTGTTGGATTTCAAGCGTTTAGATCAATGTTATGATAACTCTATAAAAAGCGGAGATGTACTTGAAGTAACAGATGAAACTAAATATGTATTTTTTAGTGATATACATCGCGGTGATAACAGTCTTGCAGATGAATTTGCCCATAATCAGATTATTTATACCCATGCAATTGAAAGTTACTTTGATGGAGGCTACACCTATTTTGAATTAGGAGATGGAGACGAACTGTGGGAGTATAAAAACTTCTCCAAGATTAGAAGTGCCCACAGTGATATTTTTCTACTGCTAAAGAACTTTTTTGATGAAAATCGTTTCTATTATTTTTTTGGAAACCATAATATGGTATTTAAGAAGAAAGCAAAAACAGAAACGATGTTAAAAGAGTATTATGATGAATATACAGATACTGTTGAGGAACTCTTTCCGGGAATCGATGTAAAGGAAAGTATGATACTTCGCGACTCTGTGACGGGAAAAGAAATACTCATGATTCATGGCCATCAGGGAGATTTTACAAATGATCAAGCTTGGTTTGTGTCGGCATTTTTAGTGAAAGTATTCTGGAGATATATGCATAAATTAGGATTTCACAATCCCGCATCTCCAGCAAACAGTCGTGTGAAACGTCATAAAATAGAAAAAACATATTCGAAATGGATACGGGCAAGACATCTTGGTATTTTATGTGGACATACCCATCGGCCGAAGCTTCCGGAAGAACAAGATAGTGCTTATCTGAATACAGGCTGTTGCATTCATCCAAGAGGGATTACTGGGATCGAGCTGATTGGAAGAGAATTTTATCTGGTTCATTGGTATGTGAAGGCAGTCAGTAGAGGTCACCTGGCAATCAAGAAAAAGATAGTGCGTGGTCCCCTTAGTTTTGATGATTTGATGTTATAGAGAGAAGTGTAACAGTCATAGCTTGATGCTATGGCTGTTCTAAATTATTTATAAAATTTTAACAATAATCATAAATTTTTGGCTCACTTTTATGTTTTGTACCTGCCGATTGTAGCATGAATATCATGAAAAAACTTTGAAAAATCATAAGTGATATAAAATTACAACAAAATAAGAGTAACATATTTGACAGTTTTACTAGTAACTTACTTTTTTCTTACAACAATTTGATAGTTAAAGGTTTAGGCATAAAATATAATAATTATGTTGCTATCAATGTGAAAAAAAGGGAAGAGGGTATGTGAGTATGAAAAGATTATTAACGTTACTGCTTATTACTGCGATAATTACTAGTGGTGTTGTTTCGCCAATAGACATTTATGCAGCAAATCTTACAGAAAGTTCAAAGGCTAACTTGGATGGAAATAAAATCATAAATCATGAGGAGAAATTTGTAGATGAAGTTGGTAATATAATTACACTTGAGGTGATAAGTATAGATGATGAGATTTATTCTACTGTTTATGTTAATGATGAATTGACACAAACTGCACTCATAGATTTTGCAAATAACAAAATTACATTTACGAACCTTAAAAAAAGTACAAATTATCATAATAGACAAATAATTTCAGGCGTATATAAGTGTACTGATTTTATGCAGGAGACTGTACTTGAAAAGAAAAAGAATAATAGTTCGGAATTTTCTATAAAGTCTTTCGATACAAGTGGATGGTCATATTATGCTTATTACCCTGCCACACCAAGTTATTTTGGATCAAAGCCTTGTACCTTATATTTCTATAATTATGATGAAAATCCATATGATAATCCATATCTAGCAAAAAATATATCGGCGGGAATTGGGACACCTGTAAGTATTGTGGTTGGACTAATGGCGGCATTTTTAACAGGAGGAATTACATTTCAAGCTATTATTGCAACTTTTGGGTCAGCAGTCATAGCAGATGTAATTACAAATTCAATTTCTGGTACTATTTGCTATTCGACTCAAAAAATAAGATATGCGCCTGTAATAAGTGGAGTTAATATTTTTAATGATGCATATATTACAAAAAGATTTGTTATAACATATGATAAACTTAATGGAGGTAGATCATATTTTTTAGACAGAGAATCATATGAATTTAATCGTGGAGAACGCCCGGATTTAATTGCTTTAAATGCTCAGATTTGTGAGGTGAGTAACTAGTGATTGAAATTATATATACATTGTTTCCATATGCTTTATTATTAGGAGTTGCTGAATTGATATTACATTTATTTAAGGTATCAATATCAGGAGTCAGTATCCCGCCTAGATTATACAAAAAAATAATTGGAGATGTAAATAAATTAGACGTATATCATAGAAGACATTTGCTAGCTTTGACTTTTGAACTACCACTTTTTGCAATAGGAAGTATAAAGGAGTTCAATCCATTCATTCGTGTTATTTGTTTGATGGTTGCACTAGTCATTTTTATTTATGCAAGATATCGAGATGTATTAGATAACAGGTATTAGATTTCGCGATTGTGCCTATCAATAAATGCATCAAAAAATCGCTGTAGACATAAAGTCTACAGCGATTTTTGTTGAAGGGATTTACATCCCATTCTCTGTTTTGTAAGTGATTAAGCTACACAAACGTTAACAGCCTGTAAACCGCGAGCACCCTGAATGGTGTCAAAAGTTACTTTCTGTCCTTCGTCTAATGTTTTGAATCCTTCTGTAGCGATTCCTGAAAAATGAACGAAGATGTCCTCGTTATTTGCATCGCTTGTGATAAATCCAAAACCTTTTTGTGCGTTAAACCATTTTACTGTACCTTTATTCATGAAAGATACCTCCTATTATAATATTATATTACGGTGAAAATAAAAAATCACACATTTTTATAAATCGTTATCCTTTTGATAATGACTTACAAAAACATGTGAATCAAAATAAACAACCAAAATATAAATTGATTATATCTTATGAATTACAATAAGTCAAGGGACTTTTAAATTTATTTTTTAAGGGCAAAGCAGGGGGACGGTTCTTGTGGACCAGGGGGACGGTTCTTGTGGTATATGCCTGGTTTTCTCTCAGGCATATACCACAAGAACCGTCCCCCTGGTCCCCTGGTTTACTGGTTTAGATATAGCGAACCAAGTTTATAATCAGTCCGCCAGCTGTTTGGCGAACCGTAGCTTCGTCT
>CANRGO010000137.1 GCA_947630125.1 uncultured Lachnospiraceae bacterium
AGCGTATTAATCCCATTACAAAACTGTATTGGAGCTAAAAATACTTAACTAGAAAAAAAGAAGCTGTTGCAAAAAAAGGTGCAAACATCCGTGTTAGCAAGTACCTGAGTTTGCAACAGTTTTTTTATTTTCAATCAATCCACAATCAATGTGTGATACGTTCGCATATATAGATAAATAATCATTTTAACAAAGGCTTAAGCCAGTTTTTTCCTAAATTACAAAAAACCATCAAAAGCACCCCCAAACTACCCTTTTGCGGAGTTGATTTTGATGGTAATGTATGCTAAATTGTTGTAAGAAAAAGATTTACCTTATTATGGTAATCGAAGGGAGAAAACAGATGGGGCAGGGTGGATATTTATCTATTACGAACAGTACACCGTATTGTTGGAAAAAAACATATGATTACAGCTACCAAATGGATGCATGGAATTTTCCAGATGTAATTGAGAAAGGGATAAACTATAAGCTGTACATAGAATGGGACGAAAGCATTTTTCATCAAAGCCGTGATGACCAGGGCATAGCTGAGTATACCATAGAGGATGGTAGCGGTAGCAAATTAAAAATCAATGCGAACAATAGAAACGAATTTTGTATTTCCATTAATTCATCCGGATTAAAGCGAAAAAAGGAAAGTAGGAAGCGAGAAGATTGTGTGTTGGGGTGGATGCATGATGGAATCATGAATTATGTTGTAGTAGGAGATAAGGATGGATACATGGTAACAAGGGATGACTTTTCCAGTTGGATGGAGGATACATTAGATCTGATTGGAAAAAGGAGGCTCTTTGATATATGTATGCCAGGTTCTCACGATTCCGGTATGAGCGTATGCCAGAATGCTACGCTAGGGGCATCTGCACATAATACAGTAACGCAGACCTGTGATATTACAGGACAACTTGAGCTTGGAGCAAGATATTTTGATCTACGGCCTACAATAAGTGGAGGGGGATTTTATACTGGACATTATGGACACGTAAGTAAGGTTGGGGTTGAAGTGGATGTGGGAGGAAACGGTCAAAAGCTGGATGAAATCGTAGAGCAAATAAATGTTTTTACAAGGTCACACAGGGAACTTATTATATTAAATATTTCCCATAGTTTGAATACAGATGTTGGTCAGGGAGTTTATAGGAGCTTTTCTGATGAAGAATGGAAAAAATGTCTTGGCGTTTTGGAAAAACTGAATTATCGGTACGAAAAAAAACATTCGGGAGACCTTTCATTGAAACATTTGGAAGATTATCTGGATGCAGAAATAAAAGTACTTGTAATAGTGGAAGATCTTTCGTCTATTCCTAGCAGATTTGTTGGTAAAGGATTCTTCCCATACTCACAATATAATGTTTATAATAGTTATTCAATAACAAATAAATTAGCTGAAATGATGAGTGATCAGTTAGAAAAGATGCGGATTAATAGTAAACAAAAATTGTTTTTGCTTTCATGGACGCTAACACAGGAGGACTATCAGGCTGCGTATTGTGGCGATTCCATATTAAAACTAGCGGAGAAAGCAAATGAAAATCTGGACTGTAATCTGTATCCTAAGGTTTTAAGTTATAATTACCCTAACATTATCTATACAGACAAGATAGAAAACTGCCAAACGGCGGTGTTAAGCTGTGCGATTAATTGGGGATTATTTCATTAAGGAGGAAGAAACGTGAAATCAGAAGTACATTATTGGAAAGATGAAACTGGAGGAAAGAGCCGCATTGAAGGGTTGGTTTTTGCCGCGGATAAGAATTGGAAAAATGGAAAGATAACTGTTACCGGGAAGTTGAATTATCAAAAGGTAGATCTTGAGATATATATTGAAAATGAGCTAGTGTTGGAAAAGACATGTAAACTGGATAAAAATGAAACGGAAATCATAGAATTTCAGGTAAATGGAAGAAAATCAGTAAATATAACAGGTACATTAAAAAATTCAGGCGTGCTTGGAGCGGGAGCTAACATTATTGCAGAGATTTGGTATGAAGGTGAAGCCTATCAGAGTAAAAGTGTGAGATGGTCAGATGATACTGCGGGCTTAAGTGTAATTGAAAACCTTTGTCTGGAAGGGACAAAAGAATGGACAAAATGCGACATCCGATTGCAGGGAAAGAAGGACAGGGCAACGCAGTGTTATGTAACATTGATTGCTGGCGGAGCATTGAAGAAACCGCTTTATGAAAGAAAAGTATTAAATGGAACAGAAGAAATTGTTCTTACCTATGAGATTAACAATAAAGTGCCATTAGTAGTAGCGGGATACATAAGCAACATGGATATCATTGGGGCGGGAGCAGAAATTATACTAACTGGATACTATGAGGAGGGATACAATGGATAGAGATGCAACAGAAAAAACCAGAAACCAGTTTACTTGCTTTTGTAGTCTTACCTTTTTAGTTAGTGATGAAGGTTCCCTGCCAGAGGATTACAAAAATTCAGATGATTATACAGGAGCAGGCCTGGAGGGAGAATTATATGGTTTTAGCACAGGTCTGTTTTCATTAGATTATCACAAGGCAGTTGTCGGAACCACAAAGGATGAAATCGTTGTGGCAATCAAAGGTACAGATGGATTTATGGATAGTATGAATGACGGATATGTGAACCCGGTAGATTTTGAAGGTATGGGGAAAGTGCATATGGGGTTTGCAAGTGCAACAGCACTTCTTTTAAAAAATGGTTTGGAGAAGAAGGTTGATGAATTGATAAGGAGCAATCCGCAACAGGGCTTGTGTTTTACTGGTCATAGCAAGGGTGGTGCAGTGGCTTTTTTACTGGCAGCACATTACAGTAATAAGAATTACAGTAATAATATTCGTGTAATTACCTTTGAGGCACCAAGAGTTGGGAATTCCACGTTTGCATACAATTATGAAGAACTTGGTATGGAAACTTTGCGGTATGAGGATTTTCTGGATGTGGTTCCCCACCTGCCTTTTACATCACAGGAGCATCAGCTACTTGATAGGATGGGTCCTGTCAACAATTTCTTAGAGAATTTCATGGATATCATAACTTGCGATTATGTACCTGAAGAAAGAAGAATTGGTTTCTATGAAGGGCATGATGAATATAATGGACGTTACCCTCATAATGAGGGGAATACTGACGGTGAGAGCTTGAATTCTATGTGTGCAGTAGAATTTCTGATGAGGAACCATTTTAGCATTTCTTTAATGAACAATGAGATTCATAACAAGGATTACAAAGAAAGCATAGTAGAATATACAGATTTCGACTATTTGCAGTAGAGTTCCAAAATGAGATAGTGAATAGGTGAATCAATAAAGAATGTTGGGACTATAAGGTAACATGGAGGGTTATATGGAAAAGAATAAAAAAGTAGAGAGGAATGGAATAACTATGAACAAAAAGAAAATGAAACGACTACTGGCAGTGGTATTGTCAATGCTGATGATGGTCTCTGTAATAGATTATAGCGGCCTTCAAAATGTTAACGCACAGACCTTGAATGGAACGAAAACCATTACAGCCTTTGCCAAGTTGACAGAGGATATTGCCAATCAGCAACTTGCAGTGGGGGTAGAAGAATCAGAGATTAAGCTACCTGATACTTTGAATGTGACAATTCAAGATCCAATGGTAGAAGCACCGAAAACTGCTACAGGATCTGCAATTGGTCTAGGCTCAGACCAGGCAGCTTCTAAACAGGTGGATATGGAACAAATTATCTCACAAGAGCAGACGATTACCGGTATCACCTGGAAAATTAATGTAGAGAACAGTGGTTCTACTGCTTTTGATTCCACTAACGCAGGCGCAGTATTTATCTATGAGCCAATTCTGCCGGAGGGCTATACCCTTGCTGATGGAGTGAGCCTGCCACAGATTCAGGTGCTGATGGAAGACGGTGGAAAGTGGGCATTCAGCCAAAGTCAGACCATAGATGGTATCGAAATTACTGTTAAAGCAGATAAGGACATGTTACCGGAGGGAGCTGTTCTTCATGCCGAAAAGGTGACCAATGCGGAGGATAAAGAGAAAATCCAAAACGCTGTCAGTGAAGAAGTGAAATCAAAGGAAACAGGCAAAACCGTAACCGAGCTGGTTTCCTTTGACATCACCATCACCGATGCAGACGGCAAGGAGCTTCAACCCGATACCAGCAAGGGGGAAGTAAAGGTTTCCTTTGCAAAGCTTTCTATGACAGAAAATGAAATGATTAAGGGAAATCATAATATTC
>CANRGO010000138.1 GCA_947630125.1 uncultured Lachnospiraceae bacterium
ATCAGGAGGACGTATCCATACATCAACTATTACGGTGGCGATTATGCCAGAAGTAGAAGAAATGGATGTACAACTAGACATGAATGATTGTAAATTTGACGTATTCCGTGCATCAGGAAATGGTGGACAGTGCGTTAATACAACAGATTCCGCAGTTCGTCTGACTCACCTTCCAACTGGAATTGTAATTTCCTGCCAGGATGAAAAAAGTCAGTTGAAAAATAAAGATAAAGCATTACGTGTTCTTCGTTCTAAATTGTATGAATTAGAACAGGATAAACGTCACGATGCAGAAGCAGAACTTAGAAAAAGTCAGGTAGGAACAGGAGATCGTTCTGAAAAAATAAGAACCTATAATTTCCCACAAGGACGTGTAACTGACCACAGAATCAAACTGACTCTTTATAAAATTGATGCCATCATGGATGGTGATATTCAGGAGTTTATTGAAAACTTAACTGCAGCAGATCAGGCAGCAAAGTTATCCAAGATGAATCAGTCATAAACGATATAAAATGTTGGAAAGGTTGCAGATGTCTGCAACCTTTTTCTTCATGATAAGGCAGGAGAAAGAAATTGAATTTTGAAGAATTTAAGAAGCAGTTTTTGATTGAACTAAATGCTAGCCAGGAAAAAGCAGTGCAGACAGGTGATGGTGCTTCCTTAATTTTAGCGGTGCCAGGAAGTGGAAAAACAACCGTCATCATAGCTCGGATTGCATATCTTATTTATGTTAAAAAAATAGATCCAAAAAAAATCCTAACCATTACCTATACGGTTTCTGCAACCAGAGAAATGAAAGAGCGTTTTTCTAAAAAGTTTGGAATGTCTGAGAGGAGAAGCGAAACTAGTCCGGAATTTCGAACCATAAATGGAATCTCCCAGAAAATCCTACACTATTTTGGAAAACTGACAGGAAAAAACACCTATGAATTAATTGGAAAAGATAGCATGACCTTAATCAAGCAGGCATTTTTAAATATTACGGGAAATTATGCGACCGAATATGATTTGAAAACCACACAGACAGGTATAACCTATGTGAAAAATATGGGATTGACGAAGGAAGAAATTAGAAAATTGAAGATGGAACAGGATCATTTTTCAGAAATTTACGAGGAATATCAAAGGGAATTGAAATTACGGATGAGAATGGATTACGATGACCAATTGGTATATGCTCTTCAGATATTGAAACAGTACCCGTCTGTGTTGGAATATTTTCAAGATCAGTATACCTATCTTTGTGTGGATGAAGCCCAGGATACATCCAAAATTCAACATGATATGATTCATCTGTTGTCAAATAAGGGACAACAGCTTTTTATGGTAGGAGATGAAGATCAGAGTATTTATGGCTTTCGAGCAGCCTATCCCAAGGTTTTATATGAGTTTGAATCCATCTATCCAGGAGCTAAGGTTCTTTTTATGGAGGAAAATTACAGGAGCAATCAGGAACTTGTTCAACGAGCAGATGGTTTTATTCAGGGGAATAAGAATAGGCATCCAAAAAGGATGACTGCGGCTACTACAATTTCTGGTCGTGTTTTCGATATAAAGGTGAAATCTAGGAAGGAACAATATGATGCGTTGACCTTGGTTGCAATGCAAAATCAGGAAACAACTGCAGTATTGTTTCGAAATCATGAAAGTGCTCTACCGCTTATCGATTTATTGGAACGAAAAAATATTTCATATCAAATGAAGGGGAACGAAGCAACTTTTTTTTCCCATCCTATGATACAGGATATTGTGGATTTTATTATGTTAGCTCGAAATCAAATGGATACAGAATGTTTTATGAGAATCTACTATAAAATGGGTGCTGGAATTAACAAACAGCTGGCAACTGATGTAACTTCTTTTTCAAATAGCGGGAAAAGAATATTGGAGAGAGTGGCTGAACACGGAGATGCCAGCGTTTTTACCAAAAAACAGTGCAACATACTATTGCAGCATTTTCGGGAACTTACAAAGGAAGAACCAGCAAAGGCAATTCGAAGGATTCGTCATTATATGGGGTATCAGGACTATGTAAGTAGAAGTGGGATGGATGAACGGAAAATGGAGACCTTTGAACTTTTAGCTCTGCAGGAAAAAACCTTGGATGATTTTCTGACACGTATTGAAGAGATGAAGGTAATTTTAGCAAAGGATACTTCTGGGAGTGGCTCTAAGTTTATCTTATCAACCATTCATGCCAGCAAAGGGTTGGAATATACCAATGTATATTTGCTTGATATGTTGCAGGGGATTTTGCCCTCTATGGATAGTTCTTCCTTGGGTAACAAGTCTTCGAAGGATGGTTTAACGCTTTTTGAAGAAGAACGAAGAATTTATTATGTTGCAATTACCAGAGCAAAGCAAAATTTGTCTATATTTACGTTTTCGAAGCAGGATACCTCCGCCTTTACAAAGGAATTGTTTCGGGTTCCTGTTAAAAGAGACTTACCAGATGAAGAGTTGTTTAAAAAAGGTGTTCAAGTATGGCATCAAAAGTATGGGAAAGGGATTATCTTAAATCGAGAAGGAACAGTTCTTGAGATCGAATTTTTGAATACTTCGGAAGTTAAAAAAATCTCTTTTCTATATGCTTTGGAGCACGAACTACTAAAATTACTACCATCTGATGGTGATTTTTAAAGTGGACTGGTCAAAAATCGAGTAAGTGGTGTTTTAATGCAATCCAAAAATGGTGTAAGGTTAAAAAAAACTTAAGTAGAGTATTCTTCATGAAAACTTTTGGTGTAAAAAACATTGTATTAACTGCTATGCTAATTGCTTTGAATTATGTTGCCACCGCTTTTATAAAAATTCCGATTCCACTTGGTTACGCAAATTTTGGGAATGCTATTTTATTTGTAGCAGTACTTTTTTTTGGGACCCAAAAAGGCTTGTTAGCCGGTGCGGTGGGTAGTGGTCTTGCAGATTTGCTTTCTCCATATGCGGTTTGGACAATTCCCACCATTCTGGTAAAAATAGGAATAGCTTTAGCCGTTGGTTTAATCCAAAAGAAACAGGGAGCAAGTTTCAAACTTTCAGGAGTTTCAACCTTTTTAGCTGTTTTTTCTGGAGGCTGTGTACATGTGCTTGGATATGTTTTAAGTGGAGCTATTCTTTATGGAGGCTTTGCAGCTGGAATTTCTTCTGCACCGGCTCTTATGATAGAGGCTGTTGTTAATATTGTAGTGTTTTATCTTTTAGCAAATTTACTTATAACAGTCAATATAAAACGTATTATGGATGAAAAATAGGATAAAAAGAAAGTAGGAAGTTGGTATGTTTTTTAAGAAGGTTAAAAAGCAAAAACGCGTTGCGCTTGTGAATGATATTTCTGGATTTGGTCGTTGTTCGATGACAGTGGCTTTGCCAGTGATATCCCATTTTGGACATGAATGCTGTGTTCTGCCAACCTCGATTTTGTCCAATCATACTGGCTATCCGAATTTCTTTTTTGAAGATTATACAAAAAACATGCAGTCATTTATCGATAATTGGCGACAACTCAAGGTTGACTTTGATGGAATTGCAACAGGTTTTCTAGGATCAGAAGATCAGATTTTAATTGTGGCTGATTTTATACGCGAATTTCGTAAAAAAGATTCCATTGTATTAGTGGATCCGGTGATGGCTGATCATGGGAAGATGTATAGTAGTTACACAAATTCTATGTGCACTAAGATGAAGGATTTGGTTGCCCTTGCTGATATTATTACCCCCAATTTAACAGAAGCATGCATTCTGACAGACACACCTTATTCCCAGGATGGGTTTTCGTATGAAAAATTGGATGAGATGATTAAAAAGCTTGCAGATATGGGACCAAATAGAATTGTAATAACTGGAATACCAGTTCATGAACATATCGGAAATTTAATTTATGATAATGGCAAGATTCATCTTTTAAAAGTCAAAAAGGCTGGCCCATTTCGAGCAGGAACAGGTGATTTGTTTGCCTCTATCGTAATCGCAGAAGCTTTAAATCAAAAACCATTTAAAACGACTGTCAAGAAAACGGCACGTTTTATACTCCAGTGCGTCAAAGCCTCGATGAAACAACAAATTCCTGAGTTGGAGGGAGTTTGTTTTGAACAGTTTTTAAGATAAACCAGGGGGGCGGTTCTCGGCATACCAGGGGGACGGTTCTAGTGGTACAATTGGAAATTGTACCACTAGAACCGTCCCCCTGGTATGCC
>CANRGO010000139.1 GCA_947630125.1 uncultured Lachnospiraceae bacterium
CAGTTATACCACGTGGATTCAGAGATTGAGCAGATGGACTGGTACAAAAAAGCGATCAATCAGTCTGGTGTATTCTGGGTACCCTTTAATCGACAGGATCAATATGGGAATCAGTATTGGAATTTGTGTCTGGTTCGAAAAATACCCATTGTAGATTCTGATTATGATGCAGTCCTGGTTATTTATCTTAGCGATAATTATTTAAAAAGTCGAATCAATAACAATGCCTATGGAACCAGTATTTCGATTGATGATATTAGCGTAATCTATAGTTCCAATCGTGACGAATACGGAACAGAAGCGTTTTTCCCAATTGATTTTGAAAAAAAGTTTTATGAATATCAGGGAGATTTATATGTTGGAAAGCAAAAGAGTATGGCAAAGATTTCAACGCTCAATATGTATCAGTCTGACTCCAAAATTTACATTTGTTCCTATAGCACCACAGCAAAAGAAGAAATTAATCGTATTATTTTAATATGTACTCTCATTATTGTGCTGGCAATCTTTTTTCCTGGTAGCATGGTGTACTATTTTACCAATTATTTTGCCAGAAGAATTGATACCCTCCGTGGTGAGATTCATCGAGCTAGTAATGAAGAATATAATCTTGTGGAAAGTATTCGTGGAGAAGATGAGTTGTCAGAGGCCTTTGAAGATTTAAAAATAATGATTCAAAAAATCAAAGAAAAAGATGCCAGGATGTATGAGGCAATGATTAATGAACAGCGACTTTATACAGAACAACAGGTTATGGAGTATAAAATGCTTTCCAGTCAGATTAATCCACACTTTCTGTACAACACATTGGAAACTATACGTATGAAGGCATACACAGCAGGAAATCGAGAAGTTGCAACTGCAATCAAACTTTTGGGAAAATCCATGCGCTATGTTTTGGATAATACAGGCAGTTCCTCTACTACATTAAAAAAGGAACTGGATTATATAGATAGTTATTTACAGATTCAAAAGCTACGTTTTTCTGAACGTGTGAATTATAAACTTACCATAAAAGAAACGGTGGATGTGCAAAGATGTCTGATTTTGCCATTGCTTTTACAACCAATTGTAGAAAATGCAATTATTCATGGATTAGAAGAACAGGAGGGTGTGGGATTTATTCATGTCAATATTTATGATGACCAGGAAATGCTTCTTCATATCGATATTTCAGACAATGGTTGTGGAATGACAGAAGAACAGTTGCAAATCACAAAAAGTAAAATAGATACCTATGATAAGAATAAAAGTTATCACATAGGAATCTATAATACAAATCAAAGAATTAAACTTTGTTACGGCCAGGAATATGGAATTCATATTGAGAGTGTTATGAATGAAGGAACTACTGTTAAAATTGTATTCCCCCTAGAACTTTCTGAGGAAGCATGATAAAATAACAAAACTAGTTTGTAATTTGATTGATAGAAAGGTAAGGGTATTCGATGAGACAGAAAATACTAGCATCATGTGTGGGCATAATTTGTTTGTTTTTTTTATTTGGAATGAAAAGCGAGGCTACTACAGGAATTAATTTTTTAAAAGAAGACCCTTCATTAGCCATAAATGAGGCTGTGATAGCAGGAAATGAAGGCAGTTTTTTACTTTATGATAAAGCAAATGTGGAAGAAAATATTGTGGATGTTACAAATATTCCTGAAAACACGGTAGGATTTGCATTAACATTTCAAATCCAGAATTTTGATTTACAACCTATAAACATGAAATATTTACTTACTGCAAGAGGAGGCTTGTATACAGACAACGCTTTTTCTACATCGACAGAAACCAGTAATCAGGAAGAACTGATTGTTGCAGGTGATGGTAAGTATATCTTGGTCTTTGATTCGATGAAGGAGTTACAAGGTCAATTAGAATCCATTGATTCTTTATTCTTGTCTTTCTATGATGAAAAGTCAGAAGCATTCAATACTGCTTCTGAAATGACACTGGAGCTTATTTCCTTTGAATATCTAACAGAAGAGGTGGAATTAACCTATATTGTGACAGGTTCATTATCGGAAGAATTTCTTTTCGAAGAAGGTAGTCTGGAAGAAGGCTTTGTTATAGAAGAAGGTTTTGTTATAGAAGAAGGTTTTGTAGTGGAAGAAGGTATGGATGAGGCAACGATTGTATACGCTGAGGAGACGAACTATAACACAGAGCAGGACTTGGATCCTATAAAGGAAGAAGAAAGTGAAGAAAAACCAGAAAACGCTATTATCTCAAATTTATTATTAGGTTCCGGAATACTACTTGTTCTTCTGGCAATTATATTCATTGTAGTTCATATAGTACGTCTTAATGCAAATAAGAAATAGTATGTTAAGTGTCCAGTGATTCATTGGGCACTTTTTGTTTTAATAATTCATTCTATGATTATTTTTTGGATAATATTTATAAATGTATAATAATGGAAGTATAAAATGTAAAAAAGACATTGTTTTTTTTCAATAGATATTCCTATAAAATATGAAATATGTACAAAAGGTACATGCTGTGTAGTCAATACATAGTTGACATGATAATGTCAGATTTTTAAAAACAGGAGGAAAGAAAATGAAAAAGAGCATTAAAAAGTTATTTGCATCTTTACTTGCCTTGGCACTTGTTGTAACAGGATTATTTGTTGCACCAGTTACTGCAGATGCAGCAGAAGATGAATTTCTTGTATTCGTTGCACTTGGTGCAGATGCAACAGAATCAGAAGATTGGGGATATCAGTATTTTGGACCAGATGCTACCAATAATATGGGAGACATTGAAGCTGTTACCCAAACAGTAAAAAATGGAGAAACAGCAACAGTAAGTGTTACTCTTCCAACCGAAGCACTTTATACATGGTTTGTATCACCAGCGATTTATACCAATGGTGCAACTGTAGGAGCAAATTCTACATTCGAAACAACTGTTAAAATTGACGGAGTAGATGTTACAGATACCGTTGACTTTGCAGCAGGAGATGCTTTCTGGACTGAAGAAACAGGCGCTTATGCAAAAGAAGATTGTGTTCGTCTTGCAGGTGGATTCAATGAATGGGGAACCAGATACATTGCAGAATCACCAACAGGATACACAACAATCGAATACACCGTAACATTAAATATTGACTCAGCAGCAGCTGTTGCTTCTGTTGAATCAACCAATGAATATTCAGCATTCATCGCACTTGGTGCAGATGCAGTTGAATCAAATGATTGGGGTCTTCAGTATTTTGGACCTACAGCAACCACTAACATGGGTGATATCGTAGCAGTAAACGCTGATGTTGTTAAAAACAATGAGCCATTTACCGTTTCATTAACACTTCCATCAGCAGCACTTTACACATGGTTTGTATCACCAGTTATTGATTCCAAAGGTGATGTATTTGCAGCAGATTCTACATTTGAAACAACTGTTAAAATTGATGGAGTTGAAGTTACTACAGATTTAGCAGCAGGAGATGCATTCTGGTACGAAGAAACAGGAGCTGTTTCAAAAGATGCAGCAGTACGTCTTGCCGGTGGATACAATGAATGGGGAACCAAATACATTGCAGAATCACCAGTTGGCTTCACAACAATTGAATTTACAATTACACCTCACATTATGATCGCTGGTGATGCAGCAGCAGTTGAAACAGCAGGATCAGATGTTGATTTAAATGGTGTTTACCATGCATACCTTGGATTACAGACACCAGCTTGGTCTTTCCGTAACTCTTTTGAAGATGCTACATATGGTAAGGACACAGAGTTCTTTAATCAGATTACTGGTTGGGATAGCGATAACAACCCAATATCAAAAGGCGGAGTTTTCACAGATGTTGAAATTGCAGGAAATGGTACCTATTCAGTTTCTGTAACAGATTTTGATCTTTCAGCAGATTTTGAAAGTCAGGAATTCTTTAACCTGTTATTTGTTTCTACTGATATTCCTTTCTCAGAAGATATCAAAATTACAGATGTTAATGTTGTTATGGATGGAAAAACTGTGTATACCTTTGATGAAGGTTTCCAGGATCCAGATACTGTTGATTATATTAAAGTATTAGCAGCGAACCTTTGGAATGCGGATCTTGCAAATGGAGAATTATTCTACTATGCAATCCCAACTACAAGCATTGAATTACAGTTTACCGTATCTGGTTTTGCTTATGACAATGCAGCAGCAGTAGTGGAAGAAGA
>CANRGO010000140.1 GCA_947630125.1 uncultured Lachnospiraceae bacterium
CTGCAAAAAAACCATGTTCATCTACCTGTACCATAGGAAAGAACTGTGTTTCTGTTTTTTTATTATCTAATAATTCTACGATTACCTGTGTTGCTGATGGTATAAAACATTGTATCAAAGTATGATTCCCCAAAATATGTGGTCCAAGTATCTCGTGGGGTCTTTGATGTTCCGAATAACAAATTGTTTCAATCTCTGGCCAATTCATTTGTTTGAATAGTTTTTTCTCCATAGAAACCCCCAATAATTTCATGAATAAACAACCCACTTCTTAATTTCGGTTCAAACCAAGTTGACTTTGGTGGCATTAACTTAGCAGCATCTGATACATTCATAAGTTCGTCCATAGAAGTTGGGTGCATTAAAAAAGCACAACCTCCTTCTGCATTTACCCTTCGCTCTAGTTCCACGATACCTCGAATTCCACCCACAAAATCAATTCTCTTATCAATTTTGGGATCTCCAATCCCAAAAATAGGCTCTAAAATCAAGTTTTGAAGTAGCGAAACATCAAGTTTTTCAACGATATCTTGTTGTATATGGTCTTCTTTTATCTCCAACTCATACCATTGTTCCTCAAGATAAAGTGCAAAACTTCCCTTTCTTTTTGGACGAATCGATTCTTTGTTTTCTAAACTATAAGCATTATTTGGTATCAGCGTAATGTTGCAAACTTTCGAAATCTCTTCTAACAATTCATCTTTATCATAACCATTCAAATCTTTTACAAGACGATTGTAATCTAAAATCATCAAATCCTCAGCAGGAAATAAAACAGATAAAAAAAAGTTTACTTCATCCTCTGGCAAAACAGTTCCTAATCTTCTTTTTTCTTCACAAACTTTAACCGCGGAAGCACAACGATGATGACCATCCGCAATATAAATATCCTTTAGATTTCTAAATACTGCTTGAATTGTTATAATATCCTCTTCTTTTTCAATAAAAAATCCTAAATGCCTGATCTGTTCTTCAGATTCAAATGAAAAAAATGGTTGTTCCTTCGTTACACGTTCTATTATTTCATCCAACTTTTCTTGCCTTCTATAGGCCAAAAATATGGGACCGGTTTGTGCACCAATTGTACCTACATGTTTGATTCTGTCTATTTCTTTATCAGCTCGGGTATTTTCATGTTTTTTTATTGTTTGATTTAGATAATCATCCACACTTGCACAGGCAACAATACCAGTTTGCTTCCTTTGATTCATTTCTAATTGGTACACATAAAACATAGGTTTTGAATCTTGAACAAATTCCCCTTGTTCTACTTTATCCCAAAAAACCTCCTTTGCTTTTTCATAACATTCTTGTGAATAAATATCCACTTTTTCTTCAAATAAAGTTTCTGGTCTGTCAATTGCCAAAAAACTTTCTGGGTTATGTTTCACAAGTTCTCTGGCTTCACATTCGTTATATACATCATAGGGAAGAGAAGAAACAAGTGCTTCCTTACCTGATTTCGGTCGTATTGCTCGAAAAGGTTTTATTTCTGCCATTTCATGTCCATTCCTTTCTTAGGTTGATTTCTCTAACTTCCTTATTTTAACAAAAATAAATTTTCAAAACAAGGTTTTTCACTGTTTTTGACAAGTCCATGTAAACATGATAAACTAAAAATCATTTTATTAGGAAAGGAAGCGTTTACATGACTCAGGATGATATGATTTTTTTAGATCGGATTAATGAATATGCAAATCTGGTAATGGAAGACATTGACCCACAAAAGGTAAGAATCTCAACTCAGCTTGATAAATTACGTCCCATCATGGAAGAAATTGCAGCAGAGCAAAAGAAACCTTTAGAAGATATTTTTATTCGTTATATGGATCTTGCAAGTGATCAAGGTGTAACTCAAGAAAAGAAATTTCAAGATTCCATCCAAAATCCAAGCGATTTTGTAGACTTCAAATAATCTTGCATAAAACAGCCCTCTCAAATTGAGAGGGCTGTGTATTTTTATACATGTTTAGCGAACTTGACGAACACGAATGACACCATCAATTTTTTCAAGTTTATCTACTACTTCTTTTTGAATTTCCGTTTCTACATCAAGCATTGTATACGCATATTCTCCTCTTGATTTATTTAACATATCGGTAATGTTAATCCCCATATCTCCAAATGTAGCGGTAAACTGTGTAATCATATTTGCTATGTTTTTATGGAAAATTCCTATACGTCCTTGTTGTGTACACACGCCCATATCACAGTTTGGAAAATTAACAGAATTTACGATGTTACCATTTTCTAAATAATTTTTCATTTGTCTAACAGCCATGATCGCACAATTGTCTTCCGATTCATCTGTTGAAGCACCAAGATGTGGAATTACGATGCAGCCTTCCTGTCCAGCCACTGTTGGGTTTGGAAAGTCAGTAACATATTTTTTAACTTTTCCAGTCTGAATCGCTTCTATCATATCTTTTTCATTTGCCAGTAAATCTCTTGCAAAGTTTAAAAGTACAACGCCATCTTTCATTTTTGCAATGGAATCTTTATTCCACATTTGACGGGTCGCATCAAGAAGTGGTACATGAATTGTAATATAATCACATTTTTCATAAATTTCATCTACCTGTAAAACATGTTTCACATCGCGACTCAAATTCCAAGCAGCATCGATTGATAGATATGGATCATAACCATAAACTTCCATTCCAAGATTTTTTGCAGCATTGGCAACTTTTACTCCAATTGCTCCAAGTCCAATGATTCCTAATTTTTTATCCTGTATTTCATTACCAGAGAAATTTTTCTTTTCAGCTTCCGTTGTTTTAGCAATATCTGGGTCATTCTTTGCATCTTTCACCCAGTTAATACCACCTACAATGTCTCTTGCTGCAAGTAACATTCCTGCTAAAACCAATTCTTTAACCCCATTTGCATTCGCTCCTGGTGTGTTAAAAACAACAATTCCTTTTTGTGCACAATCTTCAAGCGGTATATTATTTACACCAGCCCCAGCTCTTGCAATCGCTAATAAGTGGTTTGGTAATTCCATATCATGCATAGATGCACTTCGAACCAAAATACCATCAGCTTCTTGTATCTCTGTGGTTTTTACATATAAATCATTAAATTTTTCAAGTCCCACCTGTGCGATAGGGTTTAAGCAATTATATTTAAACATGATTTCCCTCAATTCTACTGTTGTAATAGTATTTTATAAATTTTCTTCTTCAAATTTCTTCATAAATTCAACAAGTTTTAAAACACCTTCCAATGGCATAGCATTATAAATACTTGCTCTCATTCCGCCAACACTGCGGTGTCCTTTTAAGTTTTCAAAACCTGCAGCTTTTGCCTGTTTTACAAACAATGCATCAAGTTCTTCATTTCCTGTAACAAAAGGAACATTCATAAGTGATCGATCCATCTTTTCCACAGTGCCTCTAAACATTTTACTTTGATCAAGAAAATCATAAAGAATTGCTGCTTTCTTTTCATTATGAGCTTTCATGGCTTCTAATCCGCCCATTTTCTTCAACCATTTAAATACTTTACCACAAATATAAATTCCATATGCGGGAGGAGTATTGTATAAAGAATCATTGTCTGCATGAATTTTATATTTCATCATGGTAGGAGTTTGTGGTAAAACATCATCTGTTACCAAATCTTCTCTAACAATGACAATTACAACCCCTGCTGGACCAATATTTTTCTGTACACCACCATAAATCAATGCATACTTTGATACATCTACAGGCTCTGATAAGAAACAGGAAGAAACATCACTTACTAAATCCTTACCCTTTGTGTTTGGTAATGTATGAAATTTTGTTCCATAAATAGTATTATTTTCGCATATATATACATAATCCGCATCATCAGAAATCGGAAGATCTGAACAATCTGGAATGTAAGAAAAAGTTTTATCTTCTGATGTTGCAATTTTATTTGCTTTTCCATAAATTTTTGCTTCTTCAAATGCTTTTTTAGCCCATTGTCCAGTTACTATATAATCTGCAACTTTATTTTTCATCAAATTCATAGGAATCATAGCAAACTGTAAACTTGCACCACCTTGTAAAAAGAGCACTTTATAATTGTCAGGAATATTCATCAATTCTCTCAGATCCGCTTCTGCTTCCTGAATAATCGTTTCATAGGCTTTGGAACGATGACTCATTTCCATTACACTCATTC
>CANRGO010000141.1 GCA_947630125.1 uncultured Lachnospiraceae bacterium
ATTTAAACAACAGACTTATCACCTCAGACGAAATCTCTCTGCTACCTGTCCCGGAGTTCTTGTCTGCTGATATGCAGATTGCCTAGAAAATTCATAGATTTTGATTTACTGCATAAACTACTACTACCACAAAAATATACTTTCCATTGACATTTCATTGGTTCTTGGGTATATTATATTTAGTGGTTGCGCTACGGAAACTTGAGATGCCCGTGGCCGGAGGAGCTCATGCGTGGGCTCCTTTTTTATTCATATGGATTTTCCAAGAAATATATATGTAAATTTGTATGGCGCTCCAATGACCGCAAATCTTCTTTTATATACCTCCATGAAGCCGGAAAACTATCAGGAACGCCGTTTACTGCATCAAATTTCAAAAAATCAATAAAATATTTTTCTACGCCAAGAAATTTTTCATAAAATGCATCTGCATATTTCTTTTTATCTTCATCACTTAAATTTTGCTGGTTATACAGAGCATGATCCAAATTACTCGACATAAAATAGCACTGATATGAGATACCATTAATATCAGCTAAGGATAACAAATAGTCCATCATTTCTCGTTTTTTAGAATTACGACTTTTAACCTTTTCTTGATCTTTACAAGCAATGCTTGTTGTTGAATACACAAACTTTGATGATTCCCCCTTTACAACTGCTGTTTCGGGAATATATGCTCCATCCATATCAAAAATCTGTACAATCTTCCATATATCTGTTTTCTTTAATTTATTGTCATCCATATATCTCTTCACTTTTTTATACAGAATTTCACACACATTGGTTTTATCTATCAAATCATCACTTGTAACATCTCCATTGGTAAATTCAAACCTTATATCTCTATGCTTATATATAGCCTTGAAGATTTTTTCTAATGCTGTCTTATCTGTATTTCCTTCAACAATAAAGAATACCGTTTTTCTTATCTTTTCTTTTTGCCTTGGCACAATCACTCCACCTTTCGTCACTATTTATACTATTAATTTCTTTGTTTTAGTAATTCGGCAAATTCTGGTGAAAATTGCAATTCAACATCACTATTGCTTGAACTTGCTTTTCTAAAAGCATATCCTATAGATTGAAGATCTGTTTCATCATACAACTCTTCTTTTTGTCCCCCTAAAACAATTGCACGAATATAAAAGTCTCGGTGATTATGATTTTTTTCTACCCCGTTTAATACAATGTACCTATTTTCTGGATTTGTTGTGGAGCATACAATATTTTTCGTATCAAGTTTTTCTAATACTCTTAAGTTATGGGACGTAAATATCAGTTGCCCCTTTGCCTCTTCGGAAAGGACACCTAAAAGTTCTCCTAATAAATATTCAAAAATTCCTGAATCCAGTTCATCAACTACTAGACAAATTTCTGGGTTGTTATATAACGATATCAAATAATTTAAAAGAGAAATAATTCTTTTGATTCCTTCTGATTCATACTTTGTCAAAAATCTCTTGCCATCACGAATTGAATACACATCAACTTGTATTAACTTTACACCTTCAGAATTTATTTCTTCACTTACCGTTTTTAGCTCAATGGACAAATTCGGAATAATTGCCTTTAATGCGATATTAATTGAATCAATTGCATATTTTAATTGCTTATATACGTCTTCTGGCACTTCACCATGACCATTCATAAACATTGGTAAACATCCTTGCATAATAACATTATCTGATTCACAATGCATATTAACAGGTATCATAATGTTATTATTGATTGCACCTAATTGATTTACTTTTACAACTTGGAAATATAGTCTTCCAAAATCAAACAAACCCCTTATTACTTCTGCTAAAGCAAATTCTTCTTTATCATTTTCTACAACATTAGAAAAGGTCTTTTTAATAAGGCTATTGAAAAATAATGAAACATTATTCTGAGCGCAATAAACTGCTAAATTTTGAAGAGAATTTACAAAACTAATATTTTTATAAAAATTTAGAGGTTCAGTTTCAACTTTAACTATATTATTTTCCAATATAGAATCTGAATCATAAAATGGATTTTTAAAAAAGATACTCCTTTTTGCTTTCCAGGTTGCTCCTCTCATCCAATATGTCAATCTTTCTGAACATAATTCAATTTTTTTATCCGCTACATTTTTTCTCAATTCCAACTCATACTTTGCCTTATATTTATTATCCATATGTTCTATATAAAAAAAAGTTGTGATTTTTGTTGTCTGTCCAGTACTTAAAAGACCTTCATAATTTGAAAATTTCACTTCATCTCCACGCAAGACAAATTTCAATATATCTAATGCTTCAATCATTGCTGTTTTGCCAGAACCATTTTGTCCATAAATTCCAACAATATCATGATTTTCTATTTTTGCATCTCGCTCGACATTACGATAATTCATATACTTAATTTCGCCATATTGTACGTTTTTAAAATTTTCTAACTCACTCTTAATTATTCGTACCATATACTTCTCATTCATATTTGCCAACTCCTTCTCTCATATCGACACCATGGAATTTATCATGTTATATATTTTATCCACTCCACTAATAAATTATACGTGTTATGTATTTATATTTTATATCAATTCCGACATTTTGTCCATATTTATATTTTTTATTTTAAATATACCAACCCTATGTATTGGTAGCATGAAGTATATGATTTATTCTATTATAATATATCATACTGCCTACTAATTCCTATCTTCCCCTTGTCCTAATCTCTCGATTCACATTCTGCGCATTATATTTATCCCACAGTCCATTATAGTAATCATCAAAGGAATCCATCATTTCTTCTACATCCATTTCAGGATGTAACTTTTTGTAATCTGCAAATTCTTCTCTCCAATCTCTTGGTCTTGAAACTTCCTCCATTTCTTTCACAGCATCCTTTTCTGCCTCTATTGCTGTTTTTGCATAATTCTCTGTAATATAGGAATCATAATGCTCCACTGTCTCACTATGCTTTGATGGTTTGACATTAATCTCACTAGAAGATTCAAAGAACGAATTAACAGTATCCAACGTACTATCTTTGGGTATTTTTCGCTCTACCGTCACAATTTCCTGTTGTGATTCTTTCGCTTTTTCAACATCTGATACTACGTCCTCCATCCGCTGATATGTTAAAAGAATCACAGCAGATTAAAGAGGCATTAAGAAATCTTGCAGGTGATGGGAACTATCCTGAACAAGCTACTTATAATTTATCTGATACAAAAGAAGATATGTTGAAGGATTCCATCAAAGCAGGGATTATGTATGATCAAAGTATCGATGCAGACATACGCTCCTTACGATCAACAATACTCTATGGGTTAAAAGGCGTCAGTGCATATGGTCATCAAGCTAGATTTATCGGTCATTGTAATGATCAGGTTGATAATATGTATTTCTATGGGTTAGAAACTACAACAAATAACAACCTAACCTTAGAAGACATGATTCGTATGACCATGCGAGTAGGTGATGTGAGCGTCCAGGTAATGCAAGTGTTAGATGAAGCTAATACAACAAGGTATCAAAACCCCTCACCACAAAAGGTAAATATTCATACTAAAAAAGGTCCATTTATCATTGTATCTGGTCATGATTTAAGAGATTTGGAAATGTTATTACAACAAACAGAAGGGAAAGGAATCAATATATATACTCATGGTGAGATGTTACCTTCCCGCGGCTATCCTGAACTTAAAAAGTATAAACATCTGGTTGGAAATTATGGTTCAGCATGGCAAAATCAACAGAAAGAATTTGATGAAATCCCTGGCTGTATCTTAATGACAACGAACTGTTTAATGAGACCAAGGGAAACCTATAAAGATAGAATATTTTCAACCAGTGTTGTGGGTTGGGATGGAATCAAACATATTGATGTATCAGAAGATGGAACTAAAGATTTCAGCGAAATTATTCATAAGTCCTTGGAATTGGGTGGTTTCACCAAAAATGAGAAAGAAAAGGAAATCTTGGTAGGCTTTGCACATCATGAAACCCTATCTCACGCTGAAACAATTGTAGCCGCAGTAAAGTCTGGAAAAATAAGACACTTCTTCTTGATTGGAGGCTGTGATGGGGCGAAACCTGGTAGAAACTACTATAC
>CANRGO010000142.1 GCA_947630125.1 uncultured Lachnospiraceae bacterium
CCAACTACAAGCATTGAATTACAGTTTACCGTATCTGGTTTTGCTTATGACAATGCAGCAGCAGTAGTGGAAGAAGAAGTTGTTGAAGAAACAGCAGAACCAGTAGTGGAAGAAGCTGTTGTAGAAGAACCTGAAACCAATACAGGATTAATCGTTGGAATCGTTGTTGCAGCCGTTGTTGTTTGTGGTGGTGTTGCAGCAGTTGTTATCAGCAAAAAGAAAAAAGCGAAATAGTTAAGTATAAAAACCTATCAGCTTTCAATATGAAATAATATAGCAGTGTGTAGACCTCTTATAGAGTCTGCACACTGTTTTTTTTCGGTCAAAAAAGTACTGTATTTTCTATCAAGTATTTACAGTATTCAATTTTTAGGTGTTTTTGTATAATTTAAGTAAGTTGTAAGGACTAGACATTGATCCTTACTTGTAGGAGGTTTGAAAGGATGAAAGAAAAAAAGACGGCAAAAGTAATCGTTAGTAATTTTATGTATTACTTTTCAAGAATTGGAATACTTTTGGCAACAGCCATGATGTTCTTTCCTGGTATCAATCCAGCAAGAGTGAGTATTTTAATAAATAAGAATATGTCATTGTTTACCTCAGGAACAGGATACGCAAGTCTTGTTGCTGAGAGTTTTAGACCTTTTAATAAGGGTTGGATTCAAGAGAGCAGTTTTATTCTGTTGTTTATATCCAGTATGATTATTTGCATTGGAATTGTGATTGCCGGTGTAGGCGGATGTATGTCCGTTGGAAATGTTCGATATAAACGCTTGGGTAATAAATTTTCATTAGGTGGAAGTTTACTTCAATTATCAGGTTTGTTGGGAATTTATATTTCATATACCCAGATTAGTCAAACAAGTAATCCAGCAAAAGTAGGCCCTATGTTTCCAGTGGGAATCTATTTTTTCCTTGTGATTGCATCGGTAATATTTATTTCTTCTGTAGTGAATCAGATTTTACTTCCAAAAGTTACAAAAGAAACCAAATTTGAAATGGAATCAAAATTCAAGTTATTTTTAATGTTTCTTCCATTTATCATCCTTGTATTTGTATTTTCTTATCTTCCTTTGTGGGGATGGAGATATGCGTTCTTTGATTATAAATCAGGAGGAACACTAGGTGTAGATAATTTTGTTGGATTTAAATGGTTTACCTATCTATTCCAAAACGATGCAACACTTCGGGATATTGTAAGAGTTATGAAAAATACACTTGCCATGAGTGGACTTGGACTTGCAACCAGCTGGGTAGCTATGGCTTTTGCTATTTTTCTTTCTGAAATTAAGAATTCACATTATAAACGTTTTGTACAGATATTTACAACGATTCCAAACTTTATCAGCTGGGTGTTGGTGTATGCAATCGCACTTGCTATTTTTTCTACGGATGGATTTTTAAACAGTATTTTAATAAACATTGGAGCAGTGGAAACTCCTACCAATTATCTGATGGGTGATAGTCATATTTGGCTAAAGATGCTTGCTTGGGGTATGTGGAAAGGACTTGGATGGAGTGCAATTATTTATATTGCAGCAATTTCGGGAATTGATCAGCAGCTATATGAAGCAGCTACGGTAGATGGTGCCGGTAGATTTCAGAAAATGTGGCACATCACGCTTCCAGGGCTTGTACCAACTTACTTCGTTTTATTGGTTATGTCAGTTGCAGGTATTTTGAGTAATGGTATGGATCAGTATCTGGTATTTGAAAATCCAACAAATAATGGTCCTATTACGGTTTTAGATCTTTATGTTTATCAGTTAGGTATCGGTAGTGGTGTTATTCCTTTATCAACCGTTATTGGTATGGTGAAATCCCTGATTAGTGTTCTTTTATTATTTGCTGCAAACAATGCATCGAAACTAATTCGTGGAAATTCAATCGTATAGGAGGGTAGAGAGATGGCAAAGACAAAACAAGAAAAATTAGATATCAAGGCAGAAAAAGCCTATTATAAAAAAAATAAACAGAAGTTTCGTTTAAAACCTAGTGATATAACTTTTAATATAATCAATTATGCCTTTTTTGGGATTTTTACACTCAGTTGTATTTTTCCTTTTTACTACCTGTTTATCAATACAATTTCAGACAACAGTCTGGTATCCAAAGGTTTGATTAATTTTCTTCCAGAAGGAATTCATATTCAAAATTATTTAATGCTTTTAAATGTACCGGATCTTGGAAATTCATTTATTGTTTCTCTAGCTAGAACCTTAATAGGTACAGCTTTGATGGTAGTCTCTTCAGCTTTTGTTGGTTATTTGGTAACCAAAAATGAAATGTGGCAGAAAAAATTCTGGTATCGTTTTCTTATTATCACTATGTATTTTAATGCGGGATTGATTCCTTGGTATTTAAATATGGCGATGCTTGGATTAACCAATACCTTTGCTGCTTACATTATTCCAGGTATCGTAGCTCCATATAATATTATTCTTGTAAAAACCTATATTGAATCAATTCCAGCAGAACTTGAAGAAAGTGCATTTATGGATGGAGCAGGATATGTCACGATTTTCCGCAAAATTATCTGGCCATTAAGTAAACCAATCTTAGCAACCATCGCAATTTTTGGTGCTGTTGGACACTGGAATTCCTTTACAGATTCTTTGATATTAATGCAAAATGCACCAGAATTACATACACTGCAGCATCGTTTATATACCTACTTAAATACTTCTTCGAATTTAAGTGCTTTGATGAACGGAAGTGGAGCAGGTATCGAAAATGCAGTATCTAGTTCATTAAATAGTAAGGTAATTAAATACACCATTTCCATGGTATCCATTATTCCTATTTTGTTGGTGTATCCGTTTATGCAACGCTATTTTGAAAAAGGAATTATGCTTGGAGCAGTAAAAGGTTAAGTAAAATAAAGAGATTCAGAGGTATCAATCGCAGACAATCTAAAGATTGGGGGAGCGGTTTACATACATACTAACAAAGGAGGAACTAAGAATGAAAAAGGTAAAAAAATTAATTGCATTAGTACTTGTTATGGCAATGTCTCTTTCACTGGCTGCTTGTGGGTCAAGTAGTAGTGGTGGATCAAAAGGAGGATCTGATAAACCAGTTACCATTACTGTTTACAGTCAGTTAGCAAATTACTCAGGTGAAATAACAGGATGGTTTGCACAGGTATTGTTAGAAAAATTTAACGTTAAAATGAACATTGTTCCCGACACAGACGGAGTATATGATACTCGTATGGAAGCAGGAGATCTTGGTGATATCGTAATCTGGGGAAGTGATGGAGATGATTATCTTCAGGCAGTAGAACAGGGATTATTATATAACTGGGAAGAAGAAGATCTTCTTACAGAGTATGGACCTTATATCAAAGAAAATATGCCACTTGCTCTTGAAAAAAATAAAAAACTGAATGGTGGAACATTATATGGATTTGGACATAATGTTGCAACAAGTAGCGAAGATCATGAAGCATTTTTCTATACATGGGATGTACGTTGGGATTTATATAAACAGTTAGGATATCCTACGGTTAAAAATTTAGATGATTTTATTACTTTAATGGAACAAATGAAAGAAATTAATCCTACAGATGAAGCAGGAAACCCTACCTATGCTGTGTCTTTATGGCCAGATTGGGATGGTAACATGGTTATGTATGTAAAATCCATGGCAACAGCATATTATGGTTTTGATGAATTAGGAATTGGTTTATATGATAATGCTACAGGTACTTTCCATGATGCATTAGAGGAAAATGGACCTTATCTTACAAGTTTAAAATTCTTCAATAAATTATATCAAAAAGGTTTGTTAGATCCAGATTCTATGACACAGACCTACGATCAGATGGCAGAAAAAGTTAAAAAAGGTGGTACATTCTTTTCAATCTTTAACTTTGCTGGATCAGCTGCATTTAATACAGATGAAAATGTAGCAAAAAATCAAATGATGCTATCCTTAATACCAGAAGAAGCAACACCAATCGCTTATGGTATGAATGTATTAGGTGGTAACAGAATCTGGTCAATTGGAGCAAAAACTCAGTATCCAGAAGTTTGTATGGAAATCATCAATTGGCTAGCAACACCTGAAGGAACTTTAAC
>CANRGO010000143.1 GCA_947630125.1 uncultured Lachnospiraceae bacterium
TTGGAAAGTTTCTCAATGATATTCCAGGTATTATCTTTACTTCCATCATTCACAAATAATATTTTGCTTTCTTCTGCAATAAGGTTATTCGCAATCATCAGTTTTAATTGTTCCAAAAACATGGGTGCAGTGACTGGCAATACACTTTCTTCGTTGTAACAAGGTATTACCATACACAATTTAGGGTTTGCTTTTGTCATATTACCTTTTCCTACCTTCCTTATACAGCTTTCACTTAAGCTGAAGTTCATAAATAGTAAAGCCAGTATCTTTTATATTTACTTCATCCTTATATTGAATCATGATGTCGGAATCCTTTGTTTTTAAATATTCTTCTATGTATTTCGTCGAATACTCCGTGTTCATAACAAAGTATACCTCTTCTTTTTCTAACAAAGCTTTCAAAGAACTATCTGTACCTAAATAGCCTATTTTTTCATCTACCAAAGGGCTCTCAGTAACCCATCCCCCTAATAAAAGTGAGTTTTGATAACGAGTTTCTTTCCACTCAAATACTGGTTCTGAATATTTTGCAACAGAATATACATCCAAAAAATAAAAATTCTCAGGATTTGCTTCAAAATATTCATAGAGTCCCTTCATGACAATATTTTTATTATATTGTTCCTCATAAGCAGCTTGTGTACGCCCTACAAAGTAAAGTGAAGTCGCCCCTAAGACAAGTGCAAAGAAAATACCTGTCCACTTCCAAAATATTTTTGTTGGCTTAAAATCTATATTCTTACAACGCAAATATTGATGGAAAAACATTCCAAAAAGCAGTAAAAATTCAATGATATATAAAGACATTGAAATCCTTTCTGGAAATCGTTTCTCATACAGTAAATAAATCCAAACAAAGCTCCTTGCAAATCCTAAAAACATAAGAGATAGCAACTCTTTATAACGTTTTGTAATAACATAAAAAATCATTAAGAAAACGTAGATGCTAAGAACAATATAATTAAGAGGCATGTTTTCAGATTCCAATAACATACTTTTCACATAGTCATAAAATGCAAATCTGATTCTGCTTTTCACGGATTTATTCAAATTAGTCTGGGCATCTGTGTAGTTTGCAATTTCATGTAATTGCTTTGTTGTTATCGAGTCATCCAAAAGCAAATCATAGCTATTCATCAAATCAACTTGTTGCTCATTTATACCAAGTGTTTCAAAAAAAGATTGGTGTTTCTCATAAATTGCAATTTTTGTATAGTCATATACCTCGGTCCTTGCATCATTAAATTCTTGATACGTAATCCATTCCTGGTTTTGATAAGGGAGTTTTCCTATACCGAAAACCAATAAAATCATAGTAAATGTAAGCCCAATTAAAGGGATATAATCCTTTAATTTAAGCCAAAATTTTTCTCCCAATAGGAGTTTATAAAAACCTGCTGCTCCCAAAAAAGGAAGTAGCATAAGAAAAACCTGACTTCTTATCATATAACATAAAACAAGCAGGATCATGGTGATCGTATTCTGTTTCAGGATAGAAAGGGAGCCTTTTGTATCCTTACTCAGGATAAACAAGAAAAGTGCGGTTCCTCCAACTACAGCGGCAAGTATTGTATAATGCATAAGCACCATATTTTTTAAAAATAGCGTGCCAATCAATCCAATAAAATTAAGGCCTAATAAAACCCTTGTCCAGATATTATCTGAGTTATGTAATATACTATTCAAAATAGCTGTCATGCAGAATAGATATACACCTACAAAAAACAATCCCAACCAGGGAACAATAGGAAATACTTTATAGCAGGTTGCAAGAATTATACTAAGTATATAATTCATATAGACAGTATATGCACTTGGTTCTAATAAAAACGCTCCTGATAAAATATCCTGTATCATAACATCGTCATTGATATCATATTGAATATCAAACTTTACTGCAAGCAATAGATAAAACAACCCATTTAGGATTAGTGATATCCATATCAAAGCTTTCTTATTCTTCAAGGTATAGCTCCTCATGTAATTCTGTGATTTACTCTTTTATATATAGTAAAGCATCCACAATATTTTGCTCTATCTGTCCGTAACTTTGTTCGCCTAAAACTGCTTTCACTAAAGTTCCATCTTTTGCAAGAACGTAACTTTGTGGAACCGCTTCAATCTTCACTCCACCAAGAGCCCATGTATTTACAAATCCAACCAAACCAATTTGTAATCCATGTTCTACATGATAATCGTATACAAGTTGTGGTTCTTCGCCCAAATCAATAAACACAAATTGCAGAACATCACGATAATTATTTGCAAGGGTTGTCATATCTGCCATTTCTCTTGTACAGTAGGTACACCATGTGGTAAATGTTGTGATATAGATAGCTTTATTTGTGCTTAACAAATCTTGTAGAGTTATAGTTTCTCCCAAAAAGTTCGTGAAATGAAAGTCTGGCATCATAGTTCCTTCTACTGGAACCACTTCTTCATATTCACCTGGTATCTCATTTGTCGTTGGTTCTATCGTCTCTGAGTCTGTGGGTTCTTCAACCGTTGGCTCTTCTTCTTTTGTTACATAATTTGTTCCCGCAAGATATTGTTCTTCCAACTTCTTCTGTTGAATATAATCATTGATAAAATAATACGATAAATAAGAGCCAACTAATACAATCAGTGCTGACACAATAACCAATGATAATTTCACGGGATGAATCTGAATATTCATGGAATTCGATTCTTCTTCTAGTTTTTGTTCTTGCGGACTTTTTTTAATTTTCTTTCCACAAACATAACAAATGATAGAATTATCTGGAATTTCGCTTTGACATTCATTACAATACATGGTTGTTCCTCCTTGACTTTACACCTTTATTTTTGGTAAAAAGTCAGTACTTTTTTGATTGCTGTTATTGTATCAGTAACATCCTCATCTGTCAAAGCAGGATAGTAAGGGATACTCATGACTTCTTCATAATACTTTTCCGCCTTAGGGCATAAACCTTTTGGATATCCTAAAGACTCATAATAAGAATGTAAATATACTGGAATATAATGAACCTGACAGCAAATATTCTCTGCCCATAATGCATCAAAAAATTCTTTACGGTTACAACTCAGTTGGTCCAGATTCAAGCGTATCAAATATAAATGACGTGTGGAATCGGAAAGAGGATTTTCTTTTTGCAATGTAAGTTCTGGAAGTAACCCAAATGCTTCATCATAGTTCTTTGCGATTTCTTTCCGTCGTTTGGAGAATCGGGTAAGTTTCTGTAGCTGGCTACTAAGTAAAGCTGCCTGAAAATCTGTCATGCGATAATTAAAACCAAGTCCAACCTGTTCATTATACCAGCGTTCACTGGAGGGATGTACCATGTCTTCTTGATTTCTTGTAATGCCATGACTTCTTAGAAGCAGTAATTTTTTATAAAGTGCTTCATCATTTGTTGTGACAGCACCACCTTCTCCACAAGTCACTGTTTTCACAGGATGAAAACTAAATGTGGTCATATCTGCGATACTACCAACTGGCTTGCCATCATAAATTGTCCCAATGGAATGAGCTGCGTCTTCAATCAATACCAAATGATGCTTTTCTGAAATCTGTTTTAATTCCTGAAGTGCTGCTGCCTGTCCACTAAAATCAACTGCAATCAGTGCTTTTGTTTTGTCTGTGATCTTTTTTTCAACTTCTAATGGATCAATATTATAGGTACCTTCATCAATATCTGCAAAAACAGGTGTTGCTCCACAATAAAGAATGCAATTTGCCGAAGCTGCAAATGTAATCGGCGTGGTTATGGCTTCGTCTCCTGGTTTCAATCCAGCTGCAAGAGCTGCAATATGAAGTGCTGCTGTTCCATTGCTTACTGCTACAGCATATTTTGCACCGGTTACCTGGCATAAATGTTCCTCTAACTTGCTAATCCATGGACCACAGGTCAGATAGTCTCCACG
>CANRGO010000144.1 GCA_947630125.1 uncultured Lachnospiraceae bacterium
ATTTATGAAGAGAAGATGGTTCGGGAGACGGAGGAAAGGAACGGAAAAGATAAGCAGATTGACAGAGGCAGGGGAAGGTAACTTCCTCTGTCAGTTGGTTGGATAATCATTATATTTTTTGAAGCAAGACATTTAATACAGGTTTTGAGTTTTTAGTAAGTTTTTTTTAGTAAAATATTTGCTTTTTTTCGATTGCTTCCCTCTTATGTCCATGCAAATTCATACAAATAAGAGTTGACGATATAAAATTGTAGTTTTATAATAATTTTATGTGTGTAACAAAAAGCGACACAATATTCGAAATAAAATTTTTTGTATTGGTGGAGGGGAAAATGACTAATTACGGATTGCCAGATTATTATAAACATAGAGAGTGGATAATGAATGCCAGAACACGAAATATGAGCTGGGATTTAATAACATTTGCTGCAAGAAGAGATGACGCTGGACTAAAAGACTTTCTTTCACAGCAGTCTATGCTGAATTTCTGGAAAGAAATTGATTGTGATGACTGGAAAGCACTTGTACAACTTCAGAAAGATGCCGAAGAGCAGACAAAAGAAATAGATTATTTAAGTGGTCAAGCCATGATTATGGAAGAAGGGGAAGATAATGATGTTTCGATACCTGCGGATACGCAATCAGCGTGGCAACTATATAGAAAGAGTCTAATACAAAATGGATTTAAAGATGAAGTTGTTGGAGAAATGGAAAGAGCTACATTAAAAATTCTTAAACGATTGAGTAACGATACAACAGCCATGCTTCCTGTCAAAGGTCTCGTTATTGGTAATGTTCAGTCCGGAAAAACAGCAAATATGGCTGCACTAATGGCTATGGCTGCTGACTGGGGATGGAATATGTTTATAGTTTTGTCCGGAACAATTGACAATTTAAGACAGCAGACTCAAACAAGACTTTTTCAGGATTTAAACCAAGGTGGTAGTAATTTGCATTGGAGACCTTTGGAGCATCTTTCAAAGCAAACAGACATTAGCCAAAGAGTTCAGAGCCTACATTTTGAAGATACTTCAAAGCAGCGTTATTTTACAGTTTGTCTTAAAAATCCGGGAAGGTTGAAAAAGCTTATTCAATGGTTGCAGTCAGATGCAAATAAACAAAAACAGATGAAAATTCTTGTAATAGATGATGAGGCAGATCAGGCAGGAATAAATACCGCAGATGTTAATAGTACCACAATCAGAACAATAAATCGGTTAATTAGAAATCTTGTGAATGGGAGAAATGAAAAGTCACAGGAAATCTCAAATAAGTATAAAGCTATGAATTATATTGGATATACCGCTACACCATATGCCAATATCTTAAATGAGGCTGGAGTAGATTCTCTTTATCCAAGAAGTTTCATTTCAACGCTTAGTGTATCAAAAGAATACTTTGGACCACAGCAGATTTTTGGACTCGAAGGTGGAGAGACTACATTTGAAGGATTAGATGTTGTACGTATTATTAGTGATGAGGATTTGCAGGCAATTAAGGACATACATGAAGAAGGTTCTCCATATGTTCCATTAGCACTTCAGCATTCTATCTGCTGGTTTTTATGTGGAGTTTCATGCATGAGAATATGGGGATATAAGAAACCAATCAGTATGCTTATTCATACAAGCCAGAAAACAGACCATCATCAAAACATTTCAGAAGCTGTAAAAGACTGGATTACTAGTAAAGACCCAGCTTTTTTAGTTGAAAAATGTGAAGAGATTTGGGAGTATGAGACCAAAGAGTTTACATTTGATAAGTTCAGAGAACAGTATCCACAATATGATAGAAAAGATGATGAAATTAATAAATATCCGAATTTTTCAGAGATCAAAGAACAACTGGCTATTTTATTGAGTAAAGATATATCAAATATTCCGCTTGATGAAGAAAATGAACTTAATTATCATGAAGGTTTGCATTTATGTGTAGATAACTGTAAAAATAATGGCGTGAATGACGAGGGCATGCATGTAAGGCTGGCATATCCATCATCAGCAAATATGCCATCTCCAGCACCAGCATTTATTATTGTGGGAGGTGCTACTTTATCAAGAGGTCTTACAATAGAAGGTTTGATAAGCACATTTTTCCTGCGGTCTGTTAGTCAGGCAGATACTCTGATGCAGATGGGTAGATGGTTTGGCTATAGAAAGGGATATGAGTTATTACCAAGATTATGGATTACATCTAAAACGAATGATCAGTTTAAATTTCTTGCGGCATTGGATCAGGAGTTAAGAGATGAAATTCATGAAATGGATACATTGGGAAAAAGCCCCGCTGTTTATGGACCGAAAGTTAAAAATTCACCAAAACTTAGTTTCATAAGAATAACTGCCAAAAACAGAATGCAGACAGCAAAGCCAACAGACATGGATTTTAGCGGCTCATTTAACCAAACATATAAATTTGATAATGATGGACAAATTCTGTTACATAATATTAATGTTGCAAATGAGTTTATTTCTGAATTGGGTAGTTCGGAACCTTTGAAGCCATGTAATGAACATGCTGGGAATACGCTTATTTGGAGAAATGTTGATTTTTCGAAGGTGAAAAATTTGCTAACCGGTTATAGATTTCATCAAAGGCTAAGTGTATTTGACGATATAAACAGCTTAATTAACTGGATAGAAAAAATAACGCAAGATGGGAAACTTGAAAATTGGAATATAGTTCTAGCTGGAAAAGTGAGTGATAAGAATTCTGTATGGAATTCCCCAGGAGGAGATATTAACAAGGTAAGTCGTACAAAAAAACTTTCCAATAACGAATCTGATAGTGTAATAAATATTGGAGTATTAAGCGATCCCAAAGATGTTATAGCAGATGTAGATTTGGAAAACCAGTCAGAAGAAGTAATTGGTAAGGTGAAAAAATTCAAATCACTTTATGCAAGAGAGATCCGAAGCCTTGCGGGCTTGGATACAACGCCCCAATTAATCATGTATATGATAGATAAAGATTCAAAAGTACAAGGTGCTTCTAAAACGAGAGAAGATTTAAGGGCGGTCGAAGATATTGTAGGTATATGTCTGAATATACCAGGTGGTAGAAGAGGAACTGATTATACCGCAACAGTGTCTATACACATGAATAATGATATTTTTAATGATGAGGGTGACTTGGAGGATACACATGAAGATTGAAATTGCTGAACCAGGCAGAATGACACAATCTGGTAGCTCTTTACTTAAATTAATTCAGAATAACAATATGCCAATATTGGATTTGTTAGTCAGAGAATCAATACAGAACAGCTTGGATGCCAAAAATGAGACGGATCCATATGTTATGGTAGAGTTCCTGACAGGTGAATTTGGAAAAGTTGAATTAAATGCAGAGCTTGACGGAATTACAGATGCGCTAAATAAAAAATTCTGGAAAGATACATATAAATATATTGCAATAAAAGATTCCAACACAGTGGGATTAACAGGTAAACTTCATTACGACGATGTTGCAGATAATCAGTATGGAAACTTACTTAAATTAATATATGAAATAAGTAAACCACAGGAAGCAGAAGGGGCAGGTGGATCTTGGGGTCTTGGAAAAACTGTTTACTTTCGAGTGGGTATAGGATTTGTCATTTATTATAGCAGGATAATAAACGAACAGGGTGAGTATGAATCGAGACTTGCAGCATCATTGGTTGAAAATGAATTAGAAACTGGTTCACTTATTCCAGTTTTAGGTGAAAAGTCAAAGAGAGGGATTGCATGGTGGGGAGAAGAAATTGGAGAAAATAAAACCCA
>CANRGO010000145.1 GCA_947630125.1 uncultured Lachnospiraceae bacterium
GATGTGAGTTTTATGTCCTTACGTAGTCATGTATCCCAAAACACCTCTGCCAATCACTTGCAGAAGTTCTACAACAGCTTTGATGAATTAAAACAAAACCGTTTTGACGGCTTTATTATAACCGGTGCACCAGTAGAGCAAAAAGAGTTTGAAGAAATCGATTACTGGGAAGAACTTTGTGAAATTATGGACTGGGCCGATAAGAACGTAACATCAACCCTACATATTTGCTGGGGTGCTCAGGCTGGACTGTATCATTACTATGGAATCCAAAAACAGCTTTTACCTGAAAAATTATTTGGTGTCTATGGACATCAAGTTCTCAATCGTAAAACACCTTTGGTGAGAGGCTTTGATGATATCTTCTTCGCTCCTCACAGCCGTCACACCACCGTAAATAACGAGGACATCTATGCACAGCCTGATCTGACAGTACTGGCAGAATCAGAGGAAGCAGGCATCCTTCTAGCTTCTTCCCAGGATGGCAAGAAAATCTTTGTGATGGGTCATCCAGAGTATGATCGCTACACCCTTCATAACGAGTATTTTAGAGATTTGGACAAGAACCTTCCGATCGAAATGCCACTGAACTATTATCCAGATAATGACAGTTCCAGAAAACCGCTGATGCTTTGGAGAAGCCATGGCAATATACTGTATAGTAATTGGTTGAATTATTATGTGTACCAGGTCACCCCTTATGAGCTATAGGCAAAGTGCCTTAAACCATTGATTTATCAAGGGTTTAGACGATAATAAGGTAAAATTAAACATATCGTAAATTATCGCAAAATACCGTAGTTTTTATGAAAAATGGCGTACGAATGGCGTACGGTAGAGATTTTCGTGGCGTACGGTAAGAACAAAAAAACAATAGAAAAAGAATTAAGTTTTTTACAATTCAGATCAGGTATTGCCTTTACGGTGATACCTTTTTTGATGCATGAAAAGTAAATCCTGCTAAGGATTTATCTAATAAAATTTTAGTGACCTTTTATTTCTAAGCCAATTGGAAATAAGAGGTCGTTTTTTGTTTATAAGATTATTTGCACATTGGTTAATAAGGAAAGGAAGTGATAAAGTTGGATCATTCAAAGGAGGAAGAAAACAAAAAGATAACTGTTATAAAGAACATTAAAATTAATGAGTTACATGATTTTGAAAAGCATCCCTTTAAAGTCGAAAATGACAAGGCATTGTTTGAACTGATGAAGAGTATTGAGGAAGAAGGTGTATTAGTACCATTGTTAGTAAGACCAAATCCAAACGGTGATGGATTCGAAATAATTGCCGGACATAGACGAAAGGAAGCAAGTAAGTGGGCAGGAATAGATGAGGTTCCTGTTATTATAAAAGAAATGGATGATAATCAAGCCATAATCGCAATGGTAGATAGTAATTTGCAAAGAGATTGTATCAAACCTAGCGAAAAAGCTTTTGCTTATAAGTTAAAATTGGAGGCAATGAAGCAGCAAGGAAAAAGAACAGATCTATCGACGGATACCTTTTATCCAATGGATAAAAAGTTAAATTCTACAGAAGAGTTAGGAAAGTTAGTAGGTGAGAGTCAGGCACAGATTGCCAGATATATTCGATTAACATATTTAATACCACAAATTTTAGAAATGGTTGATTTGGGTCAAATAGCTTTTCGACCAGCTGTTGAAATATCCTTTTTAAATGATGAAGAGCAACGAGAATTGTTTGAGGTAATGGAATTAGAGCAATGTACACCAACATTATCTCAGTCACAGAGAATGAAACGAATGAGTCATGAAGGTGCTTTAGATGTAGAAAAGATATATCAAATAATGGAAGAAGAGAAACCGAATCAAATTGAAATGATTAAGATACGAGCAGATTCACTACGTGAGTATTTTCCGAAAAGTTTTACCGCGGAACAAAAAATCAAGTTGATTGAAAAGTTGGTGAAAGACTGGAATATGAAATGTCGATCAAAAAAGGAAAGATAAACAATTAAATATAGTATATTAGCTAATTTAGTGCAATAAGTGACTATCACTAAATTAAGGCATGAAAATAATCATAAGATGGACTAGATTAGCTAAGAAACAAGCAATGCTTGATTCTGACTACTCTGGTCTTTTTTAAATAAAAGATGGGAGCGTTGGATGATGGCACTACAGAAGGATGGAATTTTAAATATTCATGAAATCAATGTGAAGAATGAACAGGAATTGATTTCACTTGTAAAGCAGATTAATACAGAAATTGAATTTGCTAATACTACCAGGGAAGCCACTGAAAAAGAAAAGCCACTTAATTTAGATTATCTATTAAAAAGATATCGGACTATTAAGGGTAGAGAAGATATAAAGGATTTTCGCGAAAAACATGATTGTGAGTATTGCTTATATTATGAAAGACCTAGAAAATGTTTTGAGAAAACAAGGTGTCCTTTAGAATCGGGAAAAGAATTTGAAGAAAAGAAAAATGTCGAGAAAATTAAATGTCCAAAGGATAAGGAAGGAAATTGTCCATATGGCAATGAAGTTGGTACATGTTTTGGATTCTGTATACAGAAGATTGTTAATGAATTTAAGGAGGAGCGAAGAAGTGGAAAACAATAATGTTGAAGTGATTGGGATTGATCACGGTTGGGCTAATATGAAATCCAGCAATGAAATTTTTATTTCGGGTATTAAGGAGATTACTACAGAGCCTGCGCTATATGATAACGTACTTGAATATAAAGGAAAGTATTATAAGATTGGTGGAAAACGTCTTGAGGTAAAAAAGACAAAAGTGGAAGATGAAAATTACTATCTTCTGACGCTGGCAGCCATTGCCAAAGAACTGGAACGAAAAGGATTACGAAGTGCAAATGTTTTTCTTGCTGTTGGGCTCCCATTAACAAGATTTGGAGCAGAGAAGCAGGGATTCATTGATTATCTGTCTAAAAACAGGCAAGTTACATTTCGATTTGAGAAAAGAACATACAACATAACTATTTTTAGAGTATCAGTATTTCCACAGTGCTATGCGGCTGTTACTGAGCAGATTTCAGACTATATCAGAAAAAGGGTAGTTGTTGATATTGGTTCATGGACGATTGACATTATGCCAATCGAGGATAAATCACCGGATGAATCAAGATGCAGGACGGTTAATGAAGGGCTTCTTACTTGTATGAGGACGATTAAGGATGAATGCATCCGACAGTTAAACGGTACGATTGAAGAAAGTGATATTAAGCAGGTAATGATGTATGGAAAGAGTGATATTGATAGCAGGTATTATGCAATCATTGAAAACGAAATCAAGAGGTTTGTGACAGAAATAACTAACAAGTTGATTGAATATGGTTACAATTTGGAGACGACACCGATTACCTTTGTTGGTGGAGGGGCTACTGTTATGAAGTTGTTTGGTAATTTAAAACAAAGCAATATCCAGTACATTGAAGATGTGAAAGCAAATGCCAAAGGTTATGAATATCTTGCCAAGGTGTTTTTAAATAGCAGACGCAAGGCTAGATAGGAGGATAGATTCATGGCAAAAGTGGACAAAGGAAATTATCACAATTTCAGATTAAGCAAAAGCAATGCTCAGCATGTTAGTGTTAATAAAATACTGCGGGATTTAAATCCTAATGTGGTTAAATCGAAAAATCAGTATATTGTAGATGCCATTGAATACTATACAAATGCTCTTGATAAGGACGATTTGACATTAACTGGGGCTATGGAGAAAGAAAAAAGAAATAGTTTTATTACACGTGGAGACTTGGAAAAAA
>CANRGO010000146.1 GCA_947630125.1 uncultured Lachnospiraceae bacterium
CAAAACTATATTTTGCCATGAAAAAACCGACCTCCCAATCGTTAGATTTTTAGTCTAACTTTTGGGGGTCGGTTCAAATCAGCTTTCTTTTTTTATGTATCAAGCAGGTTAAAATCTTTTCAAACTTATAAATGCTCCAAAAAATGAATAAGATAATATAAAATAATGAAAGACTAATATAGGAGTGATTTTATGAAAATAAGTAGAAAAGAAAATTTCAAGTTTTTAAAATATATCATCTTTTTTGGATTGCTATTTTTTCAGTTTTCCTTAAATGTAAATGCTGCAGGAAGTTCTGGAGGGTCGAATGGTTCTGCACAAGCAAAATTAGTCAATGCTTCTAATTTACAGGAAGCATCAGAGAAAGTAGTTTTTTCGGATTCTTTTTCTCTTGGCTATTTCCAAATGGGAGAAAGTACAACGCTTGCAAAATATCGAACGATATACGAAGACACACATGGAACAAATTATTCGAAAAATGACTTTTTAGATTGGATTGTTGATAATAATTTAAAGCTACAACAAGGAACAGAGATTCTTTGTTATAACGATTGTGTTATTTTTATGGATACAGCGAATGGGGCCAAGGTTTTAAAGACAGGTTGGTTATATGAATACTGTGATACGGCAAGGTATCTGGAATGGATTGACAATCGAGTTGCGATTGGAGATCCACAGCGTCTGGCGGCTGTATTGTAATCTGTGTCGTCAACCTGTGTCAGCCTTCTTGTCAATCTGTGTTTTGTCTATATTTCGAACTTGCGTTCGAAGAGAGAATGTGTTAGAATCCAAATAGAACATATGTTCTGCTTGGAGGTGGTCTGGTTGGAGATTAAGATTAGTGAAGAGATGAGTGTGATGGATAAGCTTGGGATTCTTTCGGATGCTGCGAAGTACGATGTGGCTTGTACGAGCAGTGGCGTGGACAGGCAGGGAACGAAGGGCGGGATTGGGAATACAGTGGCAGGTGGTATTTGTCATAGTTTTTCAGCTGATGGAAGATGTATTTCGCTCTTGAAGATTCTGTTTACCAATGAATGCATTTATGACTGCAAGTACTGCCTGAACAGGCGAACGAATGACGTGCCGAGGGCGTCTTTTACGCCGGACGAGGTGTGTGAGCTGACGATGGAATTTTACAGGCGTAATTATATAGAAGGGTTATTTTTAAGCTCAGGTATTTTGTACTCTCCGGATTATACGATGGAGCTGATTTATCAGACCATCTTCAGGCTACGGACGCAGTATCATTTTAATGGCTATATTCATGTAAAAGCGATTCCAGGAGCTGATAGTAGCTTGATCTATAAGACCGGACTTATTGCAGACAGGATGAGTGTGAATCTGGAGCTTCCTACGGCAGATGGGTTGAAGTTGCTGGCTCCGAATAAGCCAAGGAAGCATATTCTGGGTCCGATGAGGCTGATTCAGGAGGGGATTAAGTCTAATAAGAATGAGCTTGTGTTGTATAAAAAGGCGGAGAAATTCGTCCCAGCGGGCCAATCAACCCTATATATTTACAAATCGGAGCAATCACGAAGGAGAAACCGAAGGTACATTTAAATATCCCGCACTAGTTGAAGTTTGAACAGCTGCATTTTTATAAATTGAAGCAGAAGAATTTGAAAGAGGAGTGTCTCCAATAAGTTCAGTTACTTTTGAAATAGTTGCTCCTACATCTAAAACTCTACCAAAATCATTTGAATACATCTTCATATTATTAGTAGCTCTTGAAGTAGCTCCTGCAAACATTATATCAAGTCCTAATAATTGAGTATTGTTTTTTATATTCATACAATATCCAGATGATTTTATCGATGATGTATTCATATATCCTGCAAGAGCAGGATATTTTTTCGCTGTATTTTTTACGCTTGACCAAAGAACAGGATATCCCTTTGTAAAAGAAACACCTTCTACGGTTGTATTAATCATTTCATTACACACAAAACTCATAATCCAAGCATCAGCGGCCGAAACTCCATTATCTAAATTATATTTTCCATTAATTCCTGAAAAATCACTTACTTTATGAATTATAGCACTTTTGCTATAAGCGTTTTTAATTGCATCAAGTCCTGTTATTCCAGTTGTTGGCAATTGAGTAATACAAAGCCCTCCGCTTGTCATACTTGAAACAGGATAGTAGAAATAATAAGATGGAAAAAGTGTCATAAATGATTCTGAACCATCTGGCCCAAAATATAAAGGAACATTGCCATCTCCAATCGCAACTCGATTGTCAATCCATTCCAGATACCTTGACGTATCACAGTATTCATATAACCAGCCTGTCTTTAAAACATTGACTCCATTCGCTGTATCTCTAAAAATAACACAATCGTTATAACAAAGAATATCTGCTCCTGATGTTAGTTTTAAATTGCTATCAGCAATCCATTTTAAAAAGTCGTTTTTCGAATAGTTTGTTCCATGTGTATCTTCGTATATCGTTCGATATTTCGCAAGTGTTGTGCTTTCTCCCATTTGGAAATAGCCAAGAGAAAATGAATCAGAGATTACTATCTTTGCTGATGCTTCCTGTAAAGTCGAAGCATTGACTAAAACATACTTATTTCCATCAGACAGCCCTCCAGAACTTCCTGCAGCGCTTACATTCAAGGAAAACTGAAAAAATAGCAATCCAAAAAAGATAATGTATTTTAAAAACTTAGAATTTTCTTTTCTATTTATTTTCATAAAATCACTCCTATAATAGTCTATCATTATTTTATATTATCTTATTCATTTTTTGGAGCATTTATAAGTTTGAAAAGATTTTAACCTGCTTAATACATAAAAAAAGAAAGTTGAATTCAACTTTCTTTTTTTATTACTTATTTGAAATAACAAAGATAACCTTCTGGAAGCGATTCTACCATAGCCTGACTAGAACCAATATTGACCCACATCCCATACTCTGGAAAGGTTGGATTATCTGCATAAGCCTGTTTATAGAATTCATTATAAAGAGCATCTGCATCTGAAGTAATTCTTCTCATACCCATATGAACAGCATCCCATTGAAGTGAAGAAAGATTTCCTTTGATTCTAAGTTCCCAATAATCGCCCTTGTATCCAAGTTGCCAAATATAACCCTGCCCCTGAACCGTATTTCCAACACCTCTATATCCGTTTTCTTCAAAAACTCCCATCGAATAAGCAAATATAAAGTCATATACTCCTGTTGCCTGAAAAGCAAACATCGGATTCCATGCATCCTTGTAGGCATCCCAAGAGTCATCTAACTCAAAGGAAGTAAGTTTTGAAGAAACGGTTGCAACTTCTGGAAGAGATGCTACATCAACTTTGTATCGTTCATCTCCGCCTGCGAAAAATCCAGAATCATAGATATATTCCATACAAGCTGCTCTGTACGCAGATTCTGGCGACATATCAATTCCTTCGAAATTCTGCAAAGCTCCCCAAGCTCTTTCTGCAATATTGTTTACATCAGTGCCAGGTTTTAAATAAATCATAACTCCATTCGAAGCAGTCCAAGTCACGCATTTACTTAATTCTTCTTTTGTCATCACTTCACTTGATAACGCTTCTGTTGCAGGTTCTT
>CANRGO010000147.1 GCA_947630125.1 uncultured Lachnospiraceae bacterium
CCGTTTCTCCTGGATTGGTTACTTCTAAAAGTGGACAAGCCTTTGGATTTCTTTGGGCAAATAAAAGAAAATCATAAGCATACTCCTTGGGAAGCATAATCAGATTCGCCTGGGCATAGCCATCACACTCTCCTGCTGTTTCTTTTGTATACTGGTTATTTCGAATTAATGCTCTAAGTTCTATTGGAGTCAATGTTACACCCCTTTCTTTTTCAAATATGCTTTACGCCTGCGTAAATGCAGTTGCCTTTTTAGTACCTTTAGTGCCTCAGTTCTAGTTACTATCATAAAGTTCACCAAATCACCAGGAATTAATTGTGCCAGTAATGGAATATCTACCGAAATCACTGTTGCAATTTTGGCATATCCACCAATTGTTTGTCGATCCTGTAACATAATGATAGGAAGTCCATTGGATGAAATCTGAACACTCCCAAGTGCAATACCATCTGATAAAATATCTGTATTTCGAATACACTCCACAGGATCTCCTTCTAACTTACAGGCCATCCGGTTAGAATCCAAACTGATTTTATATGGCTTGTTTCGCAAAGTTTCTATCCCTTTTTCGGTAAAATACTCCGCTTGTGGTCCTAAAACCAATCGTATAGGGATACTTCTTGGCGAGAAAAAAGAAAATTTGCAAAAAGGAAGTATTCTGTTTGGATACGCCATTTTCAATTGAAATAATGGAAGTTCCTGCTCCAATGGCTGAAGATTTAACTGATCAAAGGCACGGAGTTCTCTCCCACATAGTCCACCAAATTTGCAACTTAAGTTGGTGGATTTACTTCCCATAACAGGGGGCAGCAAAATACCTCCCGAAAAAGAAAGATACGTTCGACAGCCACCTTTTGCAAAGCCAAATTCCAATACATCGTCTCTCTGCATCAAGATGGTTTCATACATGGCAACTGGTTTTTTATTTCGTACAGGACTCATATCGGCTCCCGTAATCGCAACATAAACTGGTTGTAAAAAACGAAAACTACCTCCGTATAAAGTCATTTCTATAACCGCTTCCCCATCTTCATTGGAAACCAGCTGATTCGCAAGAATCATGGAAACCTCGTCGCAGGCTCCAGTTGGTGCTATTCCATACTCTTGATAGCCAACCCTGCCTAAATCTTGTATGGAACTTAATGCTCCAGATGAAATAATTTCAATGCCCACGTCCATATTCCTCCTGACAGATGATCGCCACATTTTCACCTTTTATCTGTCGCTCTTCAAGTTTTTCAAATTCATGCTTTGTAATAGGAACAAAGCAAATCGAATCACCAGCCTTAAAAAGAATTGGTTCTTTGCGATTAACATCATAGGTCTTCACAGGAGTTCTTCCTATTAACTGCCAACCACCCGGTGATTCGATGGGATAAATTCCAGTCTGAGCCCCACCAATTCCAACACTACCTGCCGGTATCTTTGTCCGTGGATTTGCAAGTCTCGGCGTATGTAAAATCTTATCCAGCCCACCTAAATAAGGAAAACCTGGCAAGAATCCAAGCATATAAATAAGGTACTGTGGCGCAGTATGAAGTTTGATGACCTCTTCTCGTGTATACCCTGTATGACTGCAAACCATTTCCATATCTTGTCCAAAATCTTCTTCATAACAAACGGGAATGTGAAAAAGTTGTCCCTGCTGTCTCTCTTCATCACGATATTCCTTCATGCTTTGATAGATTTGCTTTTCCAACTTCTTATAAGATACCAACAATGGATGAAACAAAACCAGCAACGAACTATAGGATGGAACCAGTTCCAAATGATTGGATAATTTTGATGCCTTTAGTGTTCGATATAAATATATGATTTTACCATGAATTACGGGACTGATTTCCTGTTCAAACTCGACTAAAAATCCTTGGTCTCCTATTGGCTTTATCTTCATCGAATGTCTCCTCTCCGATTTATCCTTGGATTTCATTTTGATAAAAGTTTTTTTCAAGGACTGATTGAAACCAGTGATCCGCTTTTCCTTTATATTTTAGGGCATAACCAACACACTGCCGCATAAGTTCAACGATGGTAACATTCATCTTTACATGAAAGCCATCGATCCCTGGAAGAAGTGAACCAGTCATGTCAATCAAACCACTTTCAGAAGCCTTTATCATTAATTTCTCCTGCATGTCACCTTTATGAAACAGTGATATATCCTTTTTCAAATAAGCAATAGCTGCCATCATTCCATAGCAGCCCCAGTCAGAAACCGTCGCTGTAATGATATGATCCGCTTTTGATGCGGCAAGGATTCCTCCTCTGCAGTCACACTTACATTCTCCAGTGCCAGCTGAGGGGATGTATTTTACAATCTGTTCTCCAATGGTACCCATACCAATTTCATTTCCCAAGTCACCAATTGCAATGGTGGTTACGCCCAAACTCTTTAGATAGGTAAATAGCACATCACTTTTCGCCTCTAATTCGCTTACGTTTAATCCAGCTGCATTATGATATTCTCCACAGGCATTGGCACCGGGTGCTTCGATTGCTATTACAACTTTTGGAAACGCCAGCGTACTTAACTCTTTCGACTGATTCAGAGCTTCTTTGGAATCTTTGGTAAAAGAAACAACACCCATAGACAAGGGGATATCTTTTAAATCCTCCAAATTCTCATACACGTGAATTCCCACGATAGGACCACATTCTTTCACTGCTCTTACACAATCAGATGGACAAATTAAGATCGGTTTTGCACCAAAGCTAAGAATCAAATTACGAGCCAGCAAAATCGAACTGACCATACCATCCATTTCAGGCTTTTTATGTGGTTTTAGAATAAAACCAGTGATAATATATACATAATCACCTTCTTTTAACTCTTTTACTAACACATTGGCAGCATTGATTGTCAGTGATTTTGTGGTATAGGTTCTGCTTGCCTGATATAGGATTCTACAAACACCGTAACCTCTTGGATCTAAATTCATCAATTGATCCAAATCTTCTCCAATATGAAAACATTCCAATTCTTCTTTTGTCATGATTCATTCCCCTGTTGTAAAGCAGTCTGATATTCTTCCATTAATAACTTTTGCAAAGCCATAAGATGAGCTTCATCTTTTCCGCCAACGCTTCTTTTATCAAGTTCACTCACTCTCATGCAAAAATTACTAGAAGAAGAAACGATTATTTCATCCGCATCAAATAATTCATGTAGATCATAAGCACGTTCTTCCACTGGAATATTAAGTTTTTCACACATCTGAATCAAATGTTTTCTTGCTATTCCAGGAAGGATTAATTCATCACAGGGAGCGGTTATCAGAATTCCATTCTTTAATATGGAAATATTACTATGGGCACATTCTGTAACCCGTCCATTCCGATGAAACACAACTTCATCGCAGCCATTCTCTGCTGCCTTTTCTGCTGCTAGAACATTGGGAAGTAAATTAAGGGTTTTAATATTGCAATGATAAAATCTGGTATCGAAAACCGTGATTAATTTCAAGGTTTTTGACATGTCCCCTATTTTTGAAGGTCTAATCATAATCCAAAGATTGGCTTTGGCCTTTGGAAATTCATGTTTTCTAGG
>CANRGO010000148.1 GCA_947630125.1 uncultured Lachnospiraceae bacterium
AGAAATGAAACTCCCATCAAAGTAAATAACATTGCAGCTATTTTTTTTAGGATATATTTCATTTTTCGTCCTCCCTTTTATGTCTTAATTAATTCTCATCCTCTACCAGATACAATTTAGAAATGTCCTGTACATATAATGGATAGAATTCATAACCAGCATATTTTTTATTATAAGCAACAAATTCAGGAAGATCCTGAATGTATACATTCGCTGCATCTTCTGCAAGTATCAACAGACATTCTTTATAAAATGCTGTCTTTGCTTCCTCTTCTGTTTCTAATAAGGCTTTTGCAAAGGTTTCATCAAACAATGGATTAGAATAATTGGTAAAATTATCTTCTGCAGTGCTTTCAAATCTCTGTAATAAAGCTTTTGCAGTTAAACTGGATGCATCTACTCCGATTACTGTTGACTGATATTCACGTCCAAGATATACATCATTTATCCAGGATTCCCATTCAACCATTTGGATTTCTGCAGTCACGCCAATTTTTTTAAATTGTTCGGCTAGTACCTGGGCAGTTTCCACATGCTGTGTATAATTGGATGGTACCGTTATAGTGAAGGTAAAACCATCTGGATAGCCTGCTTCTGTAAGTAGATTCTTTGCTTTATCAAGATCTTGATTGTACAGATCATTTAGAGAAGCATCATAATACTTGCCAAAGGAAGGATACATACTGGTTGCTATTTCAACCCCTTTTCCCCCACTTACTAAATCAATTAACTCTTTTGTATCTACTGCATAACTTAATGCCTGACGAACCTGCTGATTATCAAATGGTTCCTGTTTATGGTTCAGATATAAGGCTTGTACCAGATTCATCGTTCCTTCTGCAATCGTAAATTCATCGTTAAGTGCATCTACCTGTGCTGGTGTTAGGCGTAAATACATATCCAAAGAACCACCCAGCAAATCCATCACAACAGAATCTGCATTGGCACTGATTTTAAAGGTAACCTGTTCAATGTTTGCCTTATCTCCCCAGTAATCATCAAATGTTTCCATCACAAAATTTTCCTGTGCTGATCTGGAAACATACTTGTAAGGTCCTGTTCCTATTGGAGTAGTTCCTGGCGTTTCATTATCCGCAGGAATGATTGCTGCATTAAAATTACCAAGGTCAATAATAAATTCTGTATTGGCTGTGTTAAGGGCAATTTCTACTGTCTTTTCATCTACAATTGTAACACTCTTGATATTAGAAAACGCCTCTACCAGTGGAGTTCCATTACTGGTATCGGCGCATGTATCAATCGAATGCTTGATGTCCTCTACTGTAACGGGGTTTCCGTTATAGAATTTTATTCCATCTCGTAATGTGAATGTGTAAACTGTTCCATCTTCTGATATCGTCCAGTCACTTGCCACAGCAGGGATCATATTACCATCGCTATCAGGTTTTACCAAACCTTCAAACATATTAAACAACACCTCTCTAGTTCCTGCCGCAACTGCTACGTGTGGGTCAAGACTATCCTCTATATCCTGAGGTATTCCAATGGTAATTGATGAAGAAGTATCACCTGCCTTATCACCTGTACATCCGTACAGTGCAATAGTTAGTGTAAGCAACACGCTTAACAAAAGAAGGGTCTTAAATCCTTTTTTCTTCATGTGTTCTTTCCTTTCTTTCTTCTCAATATGTAATTAAACCGATTTTTCGGCATGGTTAATTGTAAAGTATTGAGTATAAAAAATCAAGAAAAAACAAGAAAAAGAATGTACTTCTATTAGTACATTCCTCTTCTTATGTATGGTATGTTTCTTTTTTTATGTTAAAACTTTTTTCAACTCATCCATAAAGGTATTCACATCTTTAAATTCTCGATAAACGGAGGCAAAACGAACGTAAGCAACAGGATCTAAATCCTTTAATTTGTTCATGACAATTTCTCCAATTACCTGACTTGGTATTTCCTTCTCTTCCATATTAAAAATCTGAATTTCAATTTCATCAACTAACTGGCTGATTCGATTGGCACTCACAGGTCTTTTATGGCATGCACGAAGTACTCCACCCTCAATTTTAGAGCGATCATAGGTCTCTCTATTGTTATCCTTTTTGATAATAATCAGTGGAATCGTCTCAACTTTCTCATAGGTTGTAAATCGTTTCCCACACTCATCGCAAACTCTTCTTCTACGAATGGAATTATTATCCTCCGCAGGTCTTGAATCAATAACTCTGGTATTCTCATGATTACAAAAAGGACATTTCATAAACGTGTTCCCCCACATTTTCAATATTTCAAGTACTATGGTACTACATATATTAACTTCATTATATGTAAAATAAATCCTTATGTCAACTTGTTTTATTGAAAGTATGTTTGAATTAGCCTTTGATTTGTATGATATCTGTTAACATAACATTATTAACAGATGTTCCAACCATTATTTCATAATCTCCATCTTCTACTTCAAACTGCATGGTAGAAACATTATAATAACGGAATGCTTCTTTCGATATGTTCAGTGTCACTTCCTTTTTTTCACCTGGTTCTAATGTTACCTTTTGAAAAGCCTTTAATTCTTTCTTGGCTCTTTCAATTTCTTTACTCTTTGCACCTACATATAGCTGAACAGTTTCAGCCCCAGTCTGATTTCCGGTGTTTTCAACTTGTAGTGTTATCTCAAAAGTCTTCTTATCATCCTGGGTATGCATTTCTTTTAACGATAGGTTGCTTAAAGCAAAAGTGGTATAACTTAGTCCAAACCCAAATGGATATTGTACCTCTACATCATAGCTATCATAATAACGATAACCTACAAAAATGCCTTCTTTATAACGCACCACATCATCTCCTGGGAATTCCCCTATGTTATGTGCTGAACAATCCTGTTCTGACTTCGGAAAGGTAACAGGTAATTTTCCACAAGGATTAAAATCTCCAAAAAGCACTTTTCCAAGTGCGGTTCCGCCTTCCATTCCTGCATACCAAGAATAAACAATTGCTTTTGCTTTTTTCTCAAAAGCCGTCATATCCACAGGTGATCCAGCTACCATAGCAAGAACAGTGTTTTCATTTGCATCAAGTAAATCTGAAATCAATACTTCCTGATCATAAGGAAGTTTCATATTCTCTCGATCCTGTCCTTCTGTATCTTGAATATGATTGAGACCACCTACGTAGATAACCATATCTGCCTTTTTGGCAGCTTCGATTGCTCTTGTCTTTAACAAAAGATTTCTCGCCTTTACTATTTCTGGATCTTTCTCAATAACTACTTTCTTTCCTGTATCCTGCAAACTGGTAGCCTGTCCTGCTTCCGACTGTGCATCTGGATTATCCCAGATATTGCCAGAGGTATTTGCATCATAACCTGGCTCATACAGGACTTTCATATTACCACCAGCCGCCATGGTGATTCCAAGAAGTGGTGTTACCTCGTAAAGAGCCTTAATCTCAGCGCTTCCGCCTCCAGGAGCCTGTCTACGATTTGCATTATCTCCCACCACTAAAATTGTCTTATTCTTTTCACGTTTGATTGGCAGTATCTGATC
>CANRGO010000149.1 GCA_947630125.1 uncultured Lachnospiraceae bacterium
ATACACTTCCCACTACTAGGGCATGTTCGGGACTTTCACCCGTTAGATTGCGCCCATGCTGGGCGCACACAAAAAAAAACATCCCAAGACAAACGTCCTGGGATGTTTTGAATTGATTTAAGGCGTCCTCGGACGTCCTGAATCGTGTAAGAATTATCTCTTTGAAAACTGTGGTGCACGTCTCGCTGCTTTTAATCCGTATTTCTTTCTTTCTTTCATTCTTGGATCTCTAGTTAGGAAACCTGCTTTTTTAAGTGCTGGACGATATTCTCCATCTGCTTGTAATAAAGCTCTGGAAATACCATGTCTAACAGCTCCTGCTTGACCTGTGTATCCACCTCCATGAACGTTTACAATAACATCAAACTTATCTAGAGTTTCTGTTAATGTTAGAGGTTGACGAACGATAACTTTAAGAGTTTCAAGACCAAAATAGTCGTTGATATCTCTCTTATTTATTTTAATTTCACCTTTACCAGGTACTAAATATACTCTTGCAATACTTTTCTTTCTTCTTCCAGTTCCGTAAAATTTTGCTTTTGCCAATGTAATTTCCTCCTCTCTGTTCTAATTAAAATGTTAATACTTCTGGTTTTTGAGCTGCATGATTATGCTCAGGTCCAGCGTATACATGAAGTTTTGTGTGCATTTGTCTTCCTAATGGTCCTTTTGGAAGCATTCCCTTAACAGCTAATTCAATTGCTTGTTCAGGTTTTTTTGCAAGCAACTCTCTTAAAGTTGTCTCTTTAACTCCACCAACATATCCAGAGTGGTTAAAATAAATTTTTTGATCTAATTTCTTTCCTGTAACATTGATCTTTTCTGCATTAATAACGATTACATAATCTCCTGTATCAATATGAGGAGTAAAAACTGGTTTGTGTTTTCCTCTTAATATTTTCGCTATCTCTGATGACAAACGACCTAATGTATATTCTGTAGCGTCAACTACGTACCATTTTCTTTCAACTGTTTCTGTACTAGCCATAAAACTTTTCATTGGTTAACCTCCTTAAAATAATAGATAATATCTTACATTTTATAATAAAATACTTCTACCGGGGCATTGGTTAAGTATTTTTTAACGTAATTATTCACATTAAGTAATTATATCTTAATGTACCGTGTGTGTCAATCTTTTTTACATATTTTTTTATTTTTCATACTGAATTCCGATTAAAGTCAAACCTTTTGCTGGAGCTTTGGGACCAGCTACCATTCGATCCTTTTTTTCAAGAATCTCTTTGACATATTCAGGTGGATATACAGAAAGTCCCACTTTTATTAAAGTACCTACGATGATGCGTACCATATTATAGAGAAATCCATTTCCTGATATTCTGATCTTTATCCTATCTTGCTCTTTTAAAACATCAATTTTATAGATTGTTCGAATTGTATTCTCGGAAGTTTGACAGCTAAATAGCAAGAAAATCCTTGTAAGCCTTGATATAGGCTTATTTTTTTGTCAAACTTTTTCCATTATTGTGTAGCTATTTGTAGTTATGCGTGATATAATGAGGTATGGAGGTGTTGGCATGAAACTAACTGTAAGTAAATCAAAAAATTCTGCATCATTCTATGTACAAAAAACTATACGCAAGCAGAATGGTTCAGTAACAACTATTACTGTTGAAAAATTAGGTAACCTTGATGAAGTGAAAACAAAAGCAAATGGAAAAGATCCTTATGTTTGGGCTCAGGAATACGTAAATGAACTTAATCGTAAAGAATACGAGGAACAAAAGGAAATCATTATTAGTTATTCCCCGACGAAGCTTCTTAAAAGAGGTGAACAAAAGGCTTATAACTGCGGATACCTTTTTCTCCAAGATATCTACTACAGCCTTGGTTTGAATAAAATCTGCAATAAAATCAGCTCTAAGTATCTCTTTGAGTATGATATCAACGACATACTTTCAAAACTGATCTACACAAGGATTCTCTATCCTTCTTCAAAGTCAGCGTCACAAAAACATGCAGGCATATTTTTAGAACAACCTTCCTTTGAATTACATGACGTTTATCGCACATTATCTGTTCTTGCAAAAGAGAATGATTTTATACAAGCTGAATTATATAAAAATAGTCAGAAAGTTGTAGAACGTCGCAAAGATATCCTTTACTACGATTGTACTAACTATTACTTCGAACTAGAAGAGGCTGATGATTTACGTCGATATGGTAAGAGCAAACAACACCAACCTTTACCTTTGGTTGGCATGGGACTTTTTATGGATTATGACGGTATTCCTTTGGCTTTTGATATATTTCCTGGAAACCAAAGTGAACAACCCACCTTGAAGCCATTAGAAAAGAAAGTACTACATGATTATGGACTCGATCAGATTATTGTCTGTACTGACGCTGGTCTTTCATCCAAGAGCAATCGTAAGTTTAACGACTTAAAGATTGGTGGCGAGAGGCTCCGTAGCTTTATCACAACTCAATCAGTTAAACAACTACCCAGTTACTTAAAAGAGTTCGCATTGGATCCTGATGGTTGGCATTTAATTGGCGATGACAAAACCTATGACCTAAATGAATTAGACCTAACAACAGACTATAATAAGGTTTATTACAAGGATCGTTGGATAAAAGAAGACCTCTCGCAGAGAAAAATCAAAAGTGGCTCCACCCTATTGGAACAGCATTTGATTGTATCTTTCTCTCTAAAGTATCAGCAATACCAACGCAAAATACGCCAAGGACAAATCGAACGTGCACAGGATCTTATAAATAGTGGCAAATACAAACAACGTCCCAAAAATCAAAATGACCCACATCGTTTTATTGGTCATGATGTCGTAACAGAACATGGTGAAGTATGTAATAAAGATGTGCCATTCCTAAATACTGATATCATTTTCGAAGAAGAAAAATATGATGGTTTCTATGCTGTATGCACTAACATAGAAAATATGGGAATTGACGAGATTATTAAAATCAACAAAAAGCGTTGGAAAATCGAAGAATGTTTTCGTATCATGAAAACTGAATTTAAGACTCGCCCCGTATACCTACAAGATGAGGAACGTATCAAAGCACATTTCATTACATGCTTTATAGCATTATTTGTATTTAGAATCTTAGAAAAAAAGCTTGATGAAAAATATACTTGCGAAGAAATCATAAACACCTTAAGAGGTATGATGATGTCACGCCCAGGTGAAAAGCTAGGTTACACACCTACATACACCAGAACAGACTTAACAGATACTTTACATGAAACGTTTGGATTTAGGACAGATTATGAGATTACAACCGATGTAAATATGAAAAAAATTATACGTAATACCAAGAAAAAGTAATAATATATAGCTACATTTTACCATTATAAAAAATGCAGAGAAAGCCCTTATTATAAGGTTTCTCTGCATTTGAACTGTCAAAGATGGGATCATATCACCTTTAAAATAATTCCACAATCTTAACATCTTATAATTTTCATTCTTTTCTTCAGCTCTAGCCGTTAC
>CANRGO010000150.1 GCA_947630125.1 uncultured Lachnospiraceae bacterium
AGCCATGAGTAAGAGAAACTTAGGAGAAAAGATAAAATTACAGTCATATAATGACATGTTTGGAGAAGATGAAAACGCAGAAGTTATTGTACAAGAACAGATAAAGGATGTGGCTCTTACCGAGCTACATACCTTTAAGAACCATCCATTTAAGGTCAGTGATGATGCAAAGATGGAAGAAATGGTTGAGAGTGTGAAGCAGTATGGCATCTTGGTGCCTGCAATAGTAAGAAGTCGTGCAGAAGGTGGTTATGAACTTATATCTGGTCATAGAAGACACCATGCGGCTAAACTTGCAGGACTTGAAACAATGCCAGTTATGATTAAGGACTGTAGCGATGATGAAGCTACCGTGACTATGGTGGATGCCAGACTGGTTCAAAGGAAAAGTACTAAATCAGGGGCTTGAAGTATTTCTCAAGCTCTTGATTTTGAGCCCCTGACTTAGAACTTTTCTAATCTATTCATCACAACCCAAGTAGTTAACATTACTTTTGCACACTATCTGAGATTAAAAATTACAAATCCATTTCTCCAATTCCTTTTCCGGGAGAGGCTTCGAATACAGATATCCCTGAATTACATCACATCCGTTTTCAATCAGATATGCAAGTTGTGCTTCCGTCTCTACGCCTTCTGCTATGATGGTAAGCTCCATTTTATGTCCAAGGTCTATGATCGTATCCGTTACATTCGTATTAGAATCTGAATTTTTAATGTCATCAACAAATATTTTATCAATTTTAAGCGTCGTAATCGGCAGACTTTTTACATAAGAAAGGGAGGAGTAACCTGTTCCGAAATCATCCAGCGCAATACGTACACCGATTTCCCGTAGCTCTGCGATTTTTTTTGTAATCACCTTGGCAGATTCCATTATTACGGATTCTGTGATTTCAAGTTCCAGTAGGCTTGCATCCAGCCCCGTTTTCTCCAATATATTCTTTACAATGTTGGCGAAATCATCCTGCAAAAGCTGTATAACAGAGATGTTTACGGAGATTTTGTAATTTGCCTGTATTCTGTCGTTCAACATTTTTATGTATATACAGGAAGTTCTTAATATCCACTCTCCCAGCGTAATAATAAAGCCATTCTCTTCTGCTATGGGAATAAACTTTAACGGAGGTAAATACCCAAGTTCCGGACTATCCCACCTGATTAACGCTTCGAAACCATCAATGGAATCCGCATTAACGTTAATCTGCGGCTGATAAAACAATTGAAATTCCTGCTCATCTAATGCTTTTTTGAAATAATTTTCAATATGAATCCTTTCAAGAAATTCTTCTTTGAATAGATTATGAAAGAAACGATATCCTTTCTTACCCTTTTCTTTTACTTTATACATAGCCATATCGGCATTACGAAGCAAGGTATCTAAATCCTGCCCGTCCTCAGGAAACATAACGACTCCTATACTTGCCGTAACAGACAACATATTATTACTGATAGGGAATGGTATCGTAAATAAATCCAGAATCTTTAAGGCAAATTGTTCAGCTGCATCCTTATTTTTGATTTCATTGGTATAATATACAAATTCATCGCCGCCCAACCGTACCAGAATATCATTTTTAGTACTAACGCTCATAAGCCTGCTGCTGATTGCCTTCAAAAGCTCATCTCCCGCGTTATGTCCAAGAGAATCATTTACATATTTAAAATTATCCAGATCAATAAAGTATAATGCGCCCTCTTCGGCTCCTTTATAAAGATGCTTCTCAATTTCTTCACTCAGATACAAACGATTATACAGTCCTGTTAAGGCATCATGATGAGACCTGTAATACAGCGTAGCACTGTATTCCTCCAGTTTCTCATTTGCTTCTGTGACCTTACTGTACTGAAGCCGCAATTCTTCCTCTGATGCCGCCAGTTTTTCATACAACTGGCTTAATTCCTCATTGTTTTCTTCTAATTTTTTCTGCATGATTTTAATTCGTTTTATATAAAACAATAACAATACCGTAAACGAAACCATGAATGCAAAAATCAGGCTTACTGTAATAACGAGTTTTTTATATGTTTCAAAAAATGAAAACGGTGCATTTACCACCTTACTTCCTGAAGGCAGACTACTTTCCGATATTCCAAAATGCTTTAACATAGGATAATCAAAAGTAAGCTGATTGGTATACATTTCTATCGGTTTTATGGAAGATGCTTTTTCTCCATTTAATATTCTTACCGCCAGTTTACCGGCCTCTTCTCCCTGCAGTCCTCCGATAATCAGGTTACCTCCCAGGATACCGCTGCCCATGGCAAAATCATACAAATGATAGATTGGTACATTCGAAACCATACTCAGTTTTTCACAAAACAGCTCATGGTCAATATTGGACCCATCTGTATCTGTAAAAAAAGTGGTTACCAAAACCATACTGTTTTTGTCAACGTCAGATACAAAGTTTAGTATACTATCACTTTTATAATCATTTAAGGCTACTACATTTAAATTTTTATCTATCTTAGTGGCAGCATCCCTGCATAATTTTCCGGTAGATAAACCACTTTCCGTATTATCATATACCAGATAGATATTTCTGATTTTTGGATTAATAGCAAGAGCTGCCCGTATGGTACCTTCCGGATTAATTTTTTCCATAACACCGGTGTAATTATCCTGCCCTTTTGCAATCTGTACCAAGCCTTCGGTATTAATCCCGGAAAACACTACGGGTGCATTGGAGAAAAGTTCCTTTCTGTACGTAAGGGCAAACTGAAAAGCGGCGTCATCCGTACAAACAATAACGTCAATGTCCTTTGAAGCGTATTTCATTTTCATCATATTATAAAAATTACGCAGATTTTCTTGTGTAGGGTATCGTTTCCAATCCATGTATTCTATCGATATCTGGTAATCCCATTTCTGTTCAGACATAGAAGATAAAATGCCGTCTACCTCATCATCTGTCCAGGTAAACCCCCTATAATAAGAATTTAAAATTAAAATGTTACCGTCTTCCGGCTCATCAGCCAATGCGGGCAAAGGAGTTCGAAAAATAAAAATCAACATTAAAAGCAGCAGAAATGACAACTTTTTCATCATAAGAATAACCCTCCAATTTTTTCTTAATGGTATCTGGGTATCATAAAGAATCTCAGAAGACAGACAAATTGTGTGTGTTCTTATATGTAACCATATGAATTGATGTTTTATTTATGTAATATCATAAATGTTCACAAATAATAAATAAAATTTTTCATAATTATGTTATTTTAGACAAATTATTCAAACCTAAATTCCACGTGCATTTTTTATTAGCTTAAAAGAACACTATTTCACGAAGAATTTAAACTGATACTCCCA
>CANRGO010000151.1 GCA_947630125.1 uncultured Lachnospiraceae bacterium
ATAGCTTATGATTAATTAGAAGTGATCTGCTATTATTAAATCGTAACAATAGGGTATAGTTTGATTCAATAACTTATATCAAATGAGATGTTACAACATGGCAAACAATCGTTATGAGCCTGAGTTCAAAGAAAAGGTTCTTTGCCTTTATCTGGAAGAAGGCAGAACAAAAAAAGTCTTACCGAAGAATATAACCTCGGAAAGGGCACACTGACATACTGGTTACGGCAATACCACGAAAATTCAACATCTGTCCAAATGCGTATTAAATTATTTGAAAGACCGGAAACGTTAGTATCGCAGTGAAAAAGTCAAGTTTATGCAAGTAATTATTGATATTTATCATCGTGAAAATGACGTTCCTGGTTACTGTAGGACGAAGTGTACTGATTTTACTTATATTCCTCGCCCAAATGGAACAATGCGCTATAATTGCACTATCATTGATTTGTGTGGTCGTGAGTCAACAAAAGTGAAAATAACGCTTTCTTGATGCCATCCTTCTTCCATAACTTATCCTCATTTTCAAGACTTGGAGCCGTCTTTTTCATTACATCGCTCATCATCTCAAGTGTTGCAAATGCATAGAAGCCAGATGTTGTTGACATGCTCTCATGCCCAAGTCTGCATAATAAATGGAAGTGGTACTCCATTTTTATATAAATCCATTGCATTTATTTTTCTGATGAGATGGCAATGAACGTTGCCAGGAACATCCCTGCAAGTTTTCGCGCATTATTAGCGGCAGTTTTAAGCACTAAACCGATGCTGTCTGTTGAAAGCTTATGAGTTTTACCGTTCAATGAACTGTATAATACTGGATTTTCATTGGCTTCTAGATGAAACTCTTTTAGATATACCGCTGTATATTTTACTATTTTTTTTCATCAGTGGGACATTTCTGCTTTTACGTCCTTTTACTATAAGTGTTACATATGGAATTGCTGTTACAAGATGCATCGAAGAAGGATACAGATCAGCCAATTCCTGTACTCAGGCACCTTTGTCGTAAAGTAGTATCAACATCCTTCGATTCCTTCTATTTTTTACTGTTTTCGTATCATAAGCAGAAAGTATGGATGCAGTAGCAGGTGGTTGAAGATATTGGATTGGACGTTTTTCTTCTTTCTGGAGCAGACCTCTGTATATATTACTCTAAGTTAAAAACCTTCCTCACTATTCTTATTAGTATATGTGAGAATTTCATATAACCATTTGCATGATTGTCTTTTTATATTGCAATTAGTGGAGTACTATTATGTTAAAACAGGCTTGTTAGTAAATCCTGAAAATAGGGTTGATAACAGGCCTGTTTTTTTGTAAAAAACTTTACGATGAATAATATATATTATATTATCCCATATTATTCATCATGGCATGAAAACGAAGTTTACTGCCATGAATTATCCTAAGTAATCTGATTACCATTGAAAAGGTGACTTTTTCGCTAAAAATGAGCAGACTTCACCTGTCGAGTTAAATTTGGCTTTCAGATTATCAAGGTGCTACATTTGTTATTCCAACTTTACAGTAAGATTTTTGATGTTCCTTAACGTTTCCAGATATTCCTTCTGATAAGGACAGCTACTGCAAAGTTTGAATGTGATATATCGTGCTGAATGGATAATCCGTGCGGCTATCTTTATCAGCTTTAAACGAATGGTATCTATCCGCAGCTTTCGCATTTTTGCGGGTAATACCAGTCGCCGAAACCAATTGAATAGGTTGTATGCCAAAACTGATATCTGAAGTTTATTGGAATTCGTTATCATACTACGACTGCTCATTGCATCCATATGAAATCCAGACTTTGATTCTTTGATGAAGTTTTCCATGGTTCCACGATTACAATAGAAGTGAATTACATCCTCTGGCCTACTTTCCATGTTTGTAACAATGAAAGTATACCGATAAGTCAGCTGTCCATAAGGTTTTTCAACCTTAACAACGACTCTTCTTGGATAAAGCCAACTATCAGCTTTGTAGAACAATTCGCCATAGACCACTGCATAATCAACCTGATTATCTTTTGTAAGTTCACATAGCTCAGTGAAATAATCAGCCGCGGCATCTCTTAGAGGTCTGCTTTCTTTCAAACGGATTGCATAAGTAACTCCATTCGATTCCAATTTTTCGTAAAGCATGACATCTGCAAAACCACTGTCACCACGAAGATAGATATCGGTAGTTGGATAATCCACTTGAAATTCTAGGAGTAACGGATATAGAAAATCTTTTGCATTTTTTGAAGTATAAACATTTCCTGGACGGAGTTCTGCTTTCAAAAGATCTCCAGTCAGTCCATCATATGCTAAAAGAGGATGGTACCCGTAGTCGCTGTAATGCTGATTGTAATCATTTCCTTCTTGGGTGCCATAAGTGGCAAACAGTGTGGAATCAATATCGATTAAAATTTGTTCTGGCTTCTTAATCGAGTAAATGCGCTTACGCAGTATCTGCTGAATCTGCTCAAACTGCATAAGGCAGATATCATCACAGCGATTGATAAATCGGGACATTGTTGGTTGTGACGCCAGTTCTTTTTTACCAAGAATCGCATTAAATACGGGATCATGTGTTAGTTCATCAGCGTCATCATCCTGAAAATAAGCAGCTACTGTTTGGTAAATCTTCTGCATCATATTTTCTGTATCGGTATGATAACGGAAAGATGCCGTATCATTGGTTTTAAACTTTGACTGAATCAGTTTGTCAAAGCCGATTTTGCGGGCAAATTCATTCACAGGAATCAGTCCTGCATCGGAGGATAAATCACCTCCGTTGAAATTTATTTTAATCTGATTATTGCTTTCTAAACGAAGTTCATCTAAACTATACATAAGGGCTTTTCCTTTCGTGTTTTGTTTGTTGTGGTGACTTCATTATACAAAAGAAAAGGCTCTTTTTCTATGCAATTGTGCTTCACTTTTTAAGTGAAAGTAAAAATCAGAACAAAACCAGAAACAATGCAGTGCAAAGCACTGTTAGAAATAACTAGATGAATAATCTAGGATTATTATATTGTTAATGTTATTGTAAGCTTGTAAAAGTTGTAATTAAGCTTTTTCGAAAAACTGATTCGATGCGTAGATTTAGTAGAAACTGAATTTTATAGGATGAGTAAAATGTATGCATAATTTTTAAAGATGAAAGGAATAGAATATGAGTAAAAACAAGGATAACAAGGAAAAGAAAACAATAGGGATAAAAAGTATGATTAGGGTGTCATAAGTATTTACACCCAATTGTAGCTGTACTACTCCCAAATTAGCCGCATTTATGTTAGAATA
>CANRGO010000152.1 GCA_947630125.1 uncultured Lachnospiraceae bacterium
AAGTATGTTTCTGCCTTTCCATTTTCCACAAGATGCGTAACTAAGGGAAGGGCATCGTAGGATACGATTTCCACTTGACCACTTTCTTGTTTTTCAAATTCTATGGTTGCCATAGCACCTAGCATACGATTTGCTGTGCCTATTTCAGTTCCACTGGTGGCATTGACATAATTCCCCAAGGAATAATATACCAGCATTTTTTGTCCAGCTTCTGTTTCATACCATTCCACAGGCTGAATCACATGAGGATGGGTCCCAATTACAAGATCCACACCCAGTTCCGCCATAAACTCACAGAGCTCTCTCTGATATTCAGATTCTGTTAACTGATACTCCGTTCCCCAGTGGGGACAGAGGATGGTCACATCGGCCAGTTCTTCTGCTCGAAGGATATCCTCTCTCATTTGTTCCTGATCAAGCATATTCACACAATATGGCATATCATCTGGAATTTTTATCCCATTTGTTCCATAGGTGTAATTTAAAATTGCAATTTTGATGTTATTTTTTTCAAATACATATAGTTGATCACTTGCTTCCTGCGTATCATAAATACCCAAAACTGAAATTTCTGGGTAAGAGGTTCTCCAAAAGTTAAGGCAGTTTAGAATCCCCTGTTTCCCTCGATCTAGTGCATGATTGGTTCCTTGCAGGATAACATCAAAGCCTGCAGCCACCAAGGCATCTCCCATTTCATAGGGACCATTAAAAGATGGATATCCACTAATTCCAAGCTCTGTTCCACCTAGTATTACTTCCATATTTGCTATAGCGAAATCGCTTTCCTGAAGCAGCTCCCCTGTGTGAAGAAAAAAGTGGTCAAAATTATATGTTCCTTCTCCGGTCTCTGCTCCTTCTAATAAAGGATCATGCAGCAACATATCTCCTACCATCACAACAGATACGCTTGTATCTTCTATAATAAGAGGAGGGGGTGTTTCTGACTCTTCTGCAGTGATTTCTAAGTCCTTGGAAACTACGCTTTCTGTAGAAACTTTAGTTTCTTTCGTTTCTACACGGCTGTTTCCACATGAGGTCAAAAGAAGAACTAAACTTATGAAAAGAAACGGATATTTCACTTTTATCATTACTTTTTTCAAGTCCCAAATTTTCATAATTAGGGTCTCCTTTTTTTAAATCCATCTTATTAAAGATACACTTTTTTTGCTCCAATGTCAAAATGAACTACAAGAAAAAAAAAGAAAGAAATTTAAATTAGAATGGTGTATGATAGTCTTAAGAACGGTTCCTATTGTGGCTCACCTAGAGCTTTATTTTTCCTAATTATAGGAGAAAGGGAGAATTTATGGATCTTAAACTCAAAAAATTAAAACGTTTTAACCTAATTATGGGTACCTTTCATTTGGTACAGGCAGTCTTAATGCTTATCTTTGCAACCACCGTCATTCAAAAAATTGCAGAATTTCAGCCCAAAATTATTCAATTATATCTAGCCTTTAACCCCGAAACCAGAAGCCTTGAGACATCAAGCAAAGAACTGTTTCAACTTCCCTTTGGCATCTTGGTAGCCTGCTTCTTATTTATTTCCGCTTTTGCTCATTATCTGATTGTTTTAAATAGCAAACGGTATTTTGAAGACTTACAAAAAGGCATCAATCAATTTCGCTGGTTTGTCTGGGCCATCGTTGGAACCTATTTCATAGCGTTTAATACCTTCCCAATCAATATGATTCTTCAATACAAACGAATTGGTAAATGGAAAGACTATTTATATGGTGAAAGAGTTTACATCATCTTAAGCCTTCTGGCTAAATCTTTTCTGGCTTGGCTAGTGCTCTTTGGTGCGATGCAGCCATAGCGATTCTCTTATAAAAAAAGCTTTTGCCCTGACTTCTCTATATTTTAAGAGAAAAAGGACAAAAGCTTTTCTTTTTTACATCATGCTTATGCTAAAAATAATTCCAAATCATCTTCTACGGTTCCAATACCAGCAATGCCAAAGGTATTTACTAAAACATTTGCCACATTAGGAGATAAGAAGGCAGGTAATGTAGGTCCTAAGTGAATGTTTTTCACTCCTAAATAAAGAAGTGCTAATAATACAATCACTGCTTTTTGTTCATACCAGGCAATGTTATAAGCGATTGGTAACTCATTTACATTATCAAGGCCAAATACCTCTTTTAATTTTAATGCAATAACTGCCAAAGAGTAAGAATCGTTACACTGTCCTGCATCCAATACTCTTGGAATTCCATTGATATCTCCAAGGTTTAATTTGTTATATTTATATTTTGCACAGCCTGCGGTTAAAATAACCGTATCTTTTGGAAGTGCTTTTGCAAAATCTGTATAGTAGTTTCTGGATTTTGCTCTACCATCACAACCAGCCATAACAAAGAATTTACGGATTGCGCCTGTTTTCACAGCTTCTACGATATTATCTGCAAGTGCCAGTACCTGATTATGTGCGAATCCTCCAATGATTTCTCCTTCTTCAATCTGAATTGGAGCTTCACAGGTTTTTGCAAGTTCAATAATTTGGCTAAAGTCTTTGTGACCATTTTCATCTTTTTCAATATGTGCACAGCCTGGGAAGCCTGAAGCACCAGTGGTAAAAAGTCTTGCTTTATAAGAATCCTTAGGAGGCACAATACAGTTTGTGGTCATTAAAATAGGACCACGGAAACTTTCAAATTCTTCTTTCTGTTTCCACCATGCATTTCCATAGTTTCCAATAAAGTTGCTGTATTTTTTAAATGCAGGATAGTAATGAGCTGGCAACATTTCTGAGTGTGTATATACATCCACGTCAGTTCCCTGGGTTTGCTCTAATAATAATTCCAAATCTTTTAAATCATGTCCAGAAATTAAGATGGCAGGTTTATCATTTACACCAAGCTTTACTTTGCTGATTTCAGGATTTCCGTAACTACCAGTGTTCGCACTGTCAAGTAACGCCATTCCATCTACACCAAATTTTCCAGTTTCAAGAGTTAAGGCAATTAATTCATCCACGGTCAAACCATCGTTTAAGGTTGCAGATAAAGCACGCTGAATAAATACACCAATTTCTTCATTTTGATAGTCCAGAGCATTTGCATGTTTTACATAAGCTGCAAGTCCTTTTAATCCATAAATAATTAATTCTCGAAGACTTCTGATATCTTCATTTTCTGTAGCAAGTACTCCGATAAAAGGAGCTTTTGCTTCCATTTCTTCTTTTGTTTCCGCAGTCCAGATTACTGCATCATGAAGACCATCTTTATTCGTAAGCTGAGCGCTTAATTGATCACGTAAAGTAAGTGTTTCTTTGATTCTT
>CANRGO010000153.1 GCA_947630125.1 uncultured Lachnospiraceae bacterium
ACACGCTCATGCAGCTGTCGCTAGGCTTGTAAAACTGCAAAAACCTGCCTATCATCTGCTTAATAGAAATTACATTACCACTATCGAATTATCATTTTGTGTAAATTGCTATTCTAGTTTTTTAATTCCTGATAAACTCTTGAAACTGGTGCTCCGAAAATATTATTGTAATCTCCCTCTATTTTCGTTACAAATCTTCCACCTTCTTTGGATACAGAATAACCAGCACATTGTAAAACATTTGAAACATTATTTATGTACCACTCTATTTCTTCATCATTCATTTTTGCAAAAGTAACTTTAGTTATTTCGTGAATTGTTTTAGAGACATTTTTTTCAATATCTACTATTGTTATACCTGATACTGCCAGGTTGTCTCTACCTTGTAATAACTTCATATTGTTTCTTGCTTCATCTAAGTTTTTAGGTTTTTCAAAAATGACATTATCAACTACTGCAATAGTATCAGTTCCTACAACAATTCCACTAGTCAATTGTTTTGCAACTGAAAATGCTTTTATTTTTGAAAGTTCTTCAACATATTTAATTGGATTACTTCTATCAGAATAAAATTCTTCTTCGGGGCATGATATAGCTTCTAACATATAATTATTATGTGGACTAGGGTATCAAAAGGTCGGTTGAAAAATAGATTAGCAATTTGCACAAAATTATATAAAAATCACTTTGGAAAAAAATGATAATGTGTTAATATGTATGTAAGTATGTCAGTGTTTAAAAGAAACAGAAGGAGAGTAGTTTATGAAAAAAAGGATTATAAATAGAAATCAAGCTGAAAAAGATACAACAGCTAAAATAGATGCAATAGAAATGCATAGGAAAATACATTTAGTACCTCTTGATAAGGTTTCTGGCTATGATATCAGACCAGGATTTTATGAGATAAATGGAGCAACAGCTATTCCAGGCGGAGTGAATTTTACAGTACATTCACATAATGCAACAAGTATGGAGTTACTTTTATTCAAACGAACGGAGGATCATCCATATGCTGTAATTCCATTTCCAAAACATTATAAGATTGGAAATGTGTACTCAATGATAGTGTTTAAGCTTAATATTGAAGAATTTGAGTATGCATACAGAGTTGACGGGCCTTATAAACCTGAAAAGGGATTGATCTTTGACCGCACAAAATATTTATTAGATCCATATGCTAAGGCAGTAACAGGCCAAAGTAAGTGGGGAGTACCAGCACCAGGGGCACAGCATTATAAAGCAAGAGTAGTAAAAGATGATTTCGATTGGGGTGATATGCGTCAGCCTCTTATACCAATGGAAGACTTAATAATTTATGAACTGCATGTGAGAGGGTTTACAAAACATGATAGTTCAGGTGTTAAATTTCCCGGAACTTTTTCAGGTTTAATGGAAAAACTTCCTTATTTATTAGAACTTGGTGTAAACGCAGTTGAATTAATGCCTATATTTGAATTTGACGAAATGTTAGATTATAGAGAATCAGACGGTAAAAAATTATATAATTATTGGGGATATAATACTGTAAGTTTTTTTTCACCAAATACAAGTTATGCAGCAAGTGTAGAATATAATAGGGAAGGAAACGAACTTAAACAATTAATTAGTATATTTAACTCAAACTTCGCACATAGATTTTAGCTATGCACCTTGAAAATTCAATATCTGGCAGTTATTCAGTTGTCAATGTTCAGCAGGTTATGCAGCTTGCAGCTTCGATTTCAAAAGTGCAGGTATTGTATCCATAAATGCATCTACCAACTCGTCGATTTTTTCGTCAGATACATCTATCTGATCTGCAAGCAGAGTCCTGAACATTTGGAGCAACATTTGAAAAGCCTGTATCCACGTGATATCAGACATCTCATCAGAAAAGTATAAGAACAGTTCTCCCATAGAACGGGTATCATTTGATTCACGGTTCTCCAGGGAAAGCATCATATATCTTGTAAAAACGATTGCTGTATGGGCAGTCATTGCATCATAAGATATGGACCTGCATTCTTTACTCAGATTCAGATAGCTCTTGCAGACTTTAAAGAATACCTCAATATCCCAACGTTTTCCGTAAATGCGGATGATCTCATCTTCACTCAGGCTTACGTCTGTGGAAATAAGGCAGAGATATTCATTTCTCTTGTTTTTGTTACGGACATAGACCACTTTGGCAGGGATGACCTTTTCATCCTTTACAACGTCCACCATGACTGAGAGCAGATATCTGGAACGTCCACGCCGTTTCCTGTTCCTGCTGTAAATAGTGGTCAGCGGCAGATCTTCGCCGTTGTACCGGAAGAACATTTTGGGCGTTTTCTTAACCATTGCAATCACATCATATCCGATTTCTTTGATAGCATGAAGAGAACTTGGAGATGAAAACCAACTGTCAAATAGAACGTATTTAGCTGGAATATCAGCCTTTTTAGCAGATTTCAAAAGCTCCAGCATGGCAATCGTTCCTTTCTCGACAGCAAGCATACGTCGCTTATAGCCGACCGTTCTTTTGTCAACTTTCTTTGCTTCGTTGATTCTGTTCTTTTTATTTTCGGTAGAGAGAAGGATACTGTTGACGGGAAGGAAAGTGGATCCATCTGACCAACCTAATGTAAGCATACGGAAACCAAATTTATAACAGTGCTTTGCATGGTCATATGCTTTGGCAAGAAGTTCTACTTTCTTTGAACGGTTACGTTCAAACATGGAATCGTCGATAATCAGTACATTAGCACGATCTTCTGAATCTAGTGGAACAATCGCATCTTTGATGATTCGGCTGGAAAGAATCGTTGTAAAACGAATCCAGTTAATCTGGAGCATCTTCATAAAACGATATACCGTATCCTTTGCAAAATCCGGTGTATCCTTCCCAATCAACAGATTCATGTACATGCTTCTGTTTGAAAAGATCAAAAGAAACAGATACTGAAAGATCAGCGTAGCTGAGGTTCCTTTCTTTTTGTATGCATTAGCAGCTTTCAATGCAGAAGAAAGATGAAAGCGTGTAAAAAATCTTCTGATAGATTTCGAAATCTGGTTATCATTTAGGTTGTCTTGTGTTATACTTTTATTCATAGCATGAGCCTCCGATTTTAATTGTTTCTAGTCAACTCAATTATACCAAATCAGATAGTTTCATGCTATTTTTATGCCAGTTATTATTGAATTTTCAAGGTGCATAGGCACTTATTCAAGTGCGAAGTTTGAGTTAATAAATCAATTACTGTTATCGCTTCTACTTCTTCAAACCCATCTGCTAACAT
>CANRGO010000154.1 GCA_947630125.1 uncultured Lachnospiraceae bacterium
TCTCATCGTACTAAGTTTTTCAACGAAGGAAGTCATGGACTCTAATACGTTTCACGCCTGATGCCTTTGCTCCACGATCCATTTCATGGTGAAGATAAGATTTTGAAAATGTAAATATACGATCCGTACTTTTAAGACCATAGATACTATCAAGGAAATCCTTCATCTCGATAGCGACTTGTTCCGGCATCACTATGGTTCGAATGCTTCTCTTTGTCTTTGGTACTGTTATTACATCTCTTTCTTTAATCCTTTGATAAGATTTTGTAATAGCAATTGTTTTCTTATCAAAATCAAAATCCTCTGCAGTAAGGGCTCTTAATTCACCCATACGCATTCCGCACCAATATAAAAGCTCAAATGCCAGATATGAATATGGCTTATCCGCCAGGGTTGGAATGAACTGTAAATACTCTTCCTTTGTCCAGAACTGCATTTCAATCGAATCATGCTCTCCTAATGGTCCTGCCTTTTGCACTGGATTACCAGATAACTCATAGAGTCTTACTGCATGATTAAAAATACATGACAGCTGGGACTGCACTGTTTTCAGATATGTTGATGCATATCCCTTGCCACTCTTACTCTTTTTAATAAGCATCACATTTTGCCATTGTGTAATATCTCTTGATGTGATCTCTGACATCTTCTTATTTTCAAAGTACGGAAGTAATTTTGTCTGAATCACATGTTCCTTTGATAGCCATGTGTATTCTTTCAGCTTTGGTCTCATATCATTTTCATAGACTTTTACAAAATCTCCGAAAGTCATATCTAAATCTGATGCTTCCCTAACTGCAAAATGACTCTCCCACTCTTGGGCTTCTCTTTTTGTTGCAAATCCTCTTTTCATTTTTCTGCATTGTTTTCCAGTCCAATCTTTGTACATTACTGAGGCGTACCAAGTACCTCTTTTCTTGTCTTTATAGACTGCCATCCTTATCGCCTCCTTTATTCTCTGGGACGCCATAGAACCGTTCATTAAAATATTGTCTGCTAACTTTGCCTGGAAGAACTAAAAATCCCTCCTTTTTCAATTCGCTATTTAAAGAACGTAATATTCGATATGCTTTGGATTCAGAAACCTCTAATACTTTTTGTATCTCTGCTACTGATATAAATGCTGATGTTTTATTCATAATCAAACCTCCTACACAGTTACTTTTGTTTTCACCGTATATTTGGGTTGAAAATTTCTTGATTGCTAAATTTTTTTGGAATTTTTATTAGAAAATGAAAAAATTGAAAGAAAATGAAAATATAGACAGGTTTTGGAATTGTTCTTGATACATTCCCGATACAGAAAAAATTAACTCAAACTGTATCATAGGTGTATCATACACATAAAAAAATAGCCCGAAACCTCACATTTCTGTTAGGTTTCGAGCTAAGAATGGCTTAAAATCAAGTGCTTAGAAAACACTCGTGAACCACTTCAGGTTACTCAAACTCGATAGTTAGCACTATATATTGTATTCTGTTCTTTCTTTTTGAACTATATTTTGTGTTTTTATTCTGCTCATTCCATCATTTCCATGAATTTTTCAAAAATTTTGCTGACAAAATGACGACATTATATCTCAATTTTACTTCGCATTTACTTCGCAGAACTTCGCAAAAAACTGCTTGGTTCGAAATTATTTCATCAATTGGTCTGATTGGTTCGAATGGTCTAATCTATCCAAACCAATTAATTTGTAAACCCAAAAATACTATTAACTCTTAAAACAAAAATAGAGCTATACTTTTCAGCACAGCCCTCGCAAAACGAATTCGTTTTTCTATGTAATGTCATTTTACACGTTCAGATGCCAGTTGTCAATAACCAATTTTAGAAATTCAAAATTAGTACGTATCATATCGTTATCCTGATAATATTGGATTGGCAACCCTTTTTTGGACAAATTTATTCCGAACATAAAACCTCATTCAAGATGGCAGGGTTGTAACCTTTTTTTATAGCTATAAATGAAAAAACTTATTAAGCTACTTTTCTCGCTTTTCTTGAAAATATCTTTTTATATTCAACTGGCGTCATATAATCTAGAGAACCATGAATTCTTAGGTTATTATACCAGTAAACATACTCTGCTAATCCTAATTCCAAATCTTCTAAAGTCTCAAATTTATTCTGATATATAAATTCGATTTTCATTATCTTATTAGTTGCTTCACTTACTGCATTGTCATATGGATTCCCTTTATTACTTAAGGATCTATCAATTTCAAAGGTTTCTAAAATATCATCTATAAGCTTGTTATCATACTCTTTTCCACGATCTGAATGAAAAACCTTTATGTCTTTTAGAGAGTATTTAACCCTTAACAAAGCTTCTTCTATGAGCTTTCCATCCTTCTTTTCACCAGCAACATAACCGACAATCTCACGATTAAAGAGGTCTATTATGGTGCATACATATTTCCACCTATAACCTACTCTAACATAGGTTAAATCGCTTACAATCACTTCTAGCTTATCTCTGTTGTCAAAGTCCCTATCTACTAAGTTAGGAATATCAGCATCATTACTTTTAGTTTTATGAACCTTGTAATGGGCTACTGTATAATTAGATACTAGACTGTTTTCTCTCATAATTCTAGCTATCCTTTTTCTTGATACTTGATAGCCCAGCTTCCCTAATTCAATCTTGATTTTTCTTGTTCCGTAATTGTTTCTACTTAGTCTAAATATTTCTTTTATATATTTCTCTATAATTTGATTTTCCTTTAAGCAACCACTAGGTTCCTTGTTGAGATGATAGTATACTAAACTGCGTGAGACCTCTAATAGTTTACACATGGCACTAATACTGTATTTCTCTCTATTTGAAATAATGAGGTCTATCTTTTCCCTAGTAGTAGTGCCGCTTGCTTTAAAATATCATTTTCCATTTCAAGCTGTTTTACTTTTTTTCTTAGTTCAATTAGTTCATTTTCTTCTTCTGTCCTATTATCTTCTACATTAAAAGACTTCGTATTATTATATCTCATAACCCATTGTCTCATGGTTGATGGGGCTATATCATACTGCTCGCTTAATTCTCTGTAAGTATGGTTTCCTTGATTGTAAATGTTTACTATTTGTTTTTTGAAGTTTTCCTCATAATATCTTTTTGACATGATTTTTCCTCCTATAATCTCATTATATCATGTTCGGAGAAAAACTGTCCTATTTAGTATAGCCTATCCATATTCTATATTCCTCATCATACGCTCTTCGAACTTCCTTAACCGTTCAACAGCTTTTTCCTGTAC
>CANRGO010000155.1 GCA_947630125.1 uncultured Lachnospiraceae bacterium
CTTTTTGTAGACTCACGTATAACAAGCGATGGTAATGTAACGTAAGATTGAAAATACAAATTTGGCTTTTTAATCTTTCTTAGCATCTGTTTTCCCGCCTGTATTCCAACATCATATACATCGATATTTACCACCGTGAGCTTAGGTTTTAAGATTTGTGAAAAAGGATAATCATCAAAAGTAAGCACACAAATCTCCTCTGGAATATCAACTCCCTGATCTAACAAAGCATGCATACAACCGTATGCTATATAATTATTTGCACAGATAATCGCATCTGGTCTGTTTCTTAAGTTCAGGACTTCTTCCGTCATGTGATATCCACTTTCGCAGTCGGAATCTCCTCTTTTCACATGATCCATAGGCAGGATCAAATCCCTGTCATTTAAAATAGAAAGAACACCCTCTAATCGATGTGTCGAGATTTTATCTTCTTCCGTTCCACCTATAAACGCAATGCGCTGGCAGCCTATCTCCAATATATGTTTTGCAGCAAGTTCCCCTGCCAAGCGATTATCGATATCGATCCAGCAAAAATGATTCGAAAAAGATGGAATTCCTATGACAATATGAGGGATTGATTCTTCATAAATTAATTGGTCTAATTCTTTTGAAATTACGGATGCATGAATGATAACACCATCGACCAGCTTGGTATCAATCACTTCACGAATATAGGCACAAGCATTTTCCTGTTCAATATTTTTTACAATTAAGGAGTAATCTCTTATAGATAAGGCCTGTTCCATACCAGACATCATTTCAAACATGTGGGGATTCGCAAACCCCACATGCTCTCCTAAAGTGGTTATAAAAACAACTGTTTTTGTTGATTTTCTTGCAAAATTTCTTGCTCTTAAATTCGGATGATAATCTAATTCCTCCATAGCTTTATGTACCCGATCTATGGTTTCTTGTGAAATGGAATAAGACTTATTCATAACTTTTGAAACTGTAGCTGTAGAGGTACCGGCAAGCGCCGCAACATCTTTAATGGTAGCTGTCATTAGATTCACTCCTTTTTTGGTTCCTAGTTTACTTACATGTAACAATCAAAAAACCTTTTTCCTCAAGCATGTTTTCCTGATACCCCTTACTCAATAATACATCTCCTTGAGGTATGAACTGCTCTATGTTTTCTTTTGTCGATGCCATATTAAGAAACACACGGATTTTTTGATCTGCAAGATATCTTTCAAATACATACAGATAACTTCCCTTATTTGCAGAGATGGTGCGATATTCGCCCTCTCTCATAACCTCATGGTCCATTCGAAGTTTGATTAGAGCCTGAAAGAAGGGAAATAATGTATCATCTTTTTCCCATGGCATAGGTGCTCGATAGTCATGCTCCATAACACCAACAATTCCTTTTTCATTTCCATAAAAAATCGAAGGCATACCGGGAAAGGTAAGTTGAAATACAATGGCTAACTGATACCTTTCACGGTCTTCTTCACACAAAGAGAGGAATCTGCTGACATCATGACTATCTAATACATTTAACTGGGAAAAACAGGTTTGTTTCCGATAACGCATTCTCATATTGGTCACACGACTATCAAACGCCATAGCATCTATGGACTGCTCTGCAAAAAAACGTTTGCAATGCTTGCGAAAATCATAATTCATTGCCGAATCAAATATAGTCCCATCCAACCAGTGATTTGCACTTTCCCAAACCTCACCAATCAGAATACTATCTGGGTTACTTTTTTTGATTTCTCGATAAAATTTTCTCCAAAATCCATCGTTGACTTCACTGGCCACATCCAAACGCCAGCCATCTATTTGAAATTCTTCAATCCAATATTTTCCAACTTTACAAAAATATTCTTCCACTTCTGGATTGGCAGTATTTAACTTTGGCATCAATCTTTCATAGCCAAAACACTCATAGTTTGGATAGGTTTCAGGATCCTCAGGCCTGATAACTGGAAACGTCAAGCCATAAAACCAGTCCTTGTACTTTGAAGCTTCTCCATTTAAGACAACATCTTCGAAGGCTAAAAATTTCCAGCCACAATGATTAAATACGCCATCTATAATGACCCGAATTCCTTCCTGGTGGAAGGTTTTCACTAAATCTTTCAAATCTTCATTGCTTCCAAAGCAGGGATCCACATGATAATAATCAATCAGATCATACTTATGGTATTCACCTGCTGCAAAGATTGGGTTCATATAGATTGCATTTACACCCAGCTCTTTCAAGTACTGAACATTATCCTTAATTCCTTTGATTGAGCCCCCAAGTTTCCCATGGACAGTATGCTCTCCAAATTGTTTGCTTACTGGTTGTAAACTTATGTTTTTCTCAGAAGTAGCAAAACTATCTGGAAAGATATTATAAATTACTGCATGCTTTGCCCATTCTGGTGGAGAAACTACATCCGCTCTGTGGTTAAAGGGAAACTGATAATATTCCGAACGATCCGCTACAATTTCATCAGCAAAATGGTCTCCATAATACAGAATTTGTTCTTTTCCATCATCCAGCCAAAAATAATAGCATAATCTTTTATAAGCATCTTCAATCTCAGCTTCAAAGTAGTCAAAAAGTTCTGTTCTGGCAACCAGCTTCATCTCGACTTCTGAAAAAATAACAGGAGTTAACCTACAGGCACGGTCGCCATAAAATAACTTACATTGTTTCATATCATCTCTTTTACAACGAATACGAATGATGAGATGTCTTTCATCGGTTGCAAATGCATACTCCGACAGTGGGATATGTAAAATTGCTTCTTTATTCATAAATTACCTCTTTTTCCTATTTATTATCCTTTTACTCCCCCCGAAGTGAGTCCTGTAGTCATGTTCTTCTGCAATGCAAAAAACACAATCAGTATTGGAATTGATACCACTATGGATGCAGCCGAAAAGATTGGCCAGTTTCCACTCATTTCGGTGGCCTGTAAGGAATACAAACCTGCTGCCAATGTATAGGTATCTATTCCTGTCATAAAATTAATTGCAAAAATATACTCATTCCATACAAAGATAAGTACCATCATAGCCGTCACCACAATGGTTGGCTTTGCCAAGGGCAATATGATTTTGGTGACCAACTGTACAGAAGAGGTTCCATCAATCATAGCTGCTTCCTCAATATCAAGGGGAATGGTGTCAAAATAACCTTTCATATTCCAAAGGGCAAACACTGCCATTGTTCCTGTGTATACGATGATTAGTCCTAATTTTGTATTA
>CANRGO010000156.1 GCA_947630125.1 uncultured Lachnospiraceae bacterium
AACACAGGACAGAGTGGGGGAAACTCTGTCCTGTTATTAGCTTATTGCAACATATCTAAGATAGCCTGCTTTGACTTAACACCTACCGCACTTTGAGCGATTTTTCCATTTTTCATCACCACAAGGGTTGGGATACTCATAACCTTAAAAGTCTGTGCAAGTTCAGGTTCCTCATCTACATTGACTTTACCAACTTTTGCCGTGTTTACTGTCTCATCTGCTACCTGCTCTACAGTAGGTCCTACCATTCTACACGGTCCACACCAAGATGCCCAAAAGTCCAATAATACTGGTGTGTCTGAATTCATAACCTCTTGTTCAAAATTATCCTTTGTTATTTTTAATACGCTCATTTTCTATTCTCCTTTTCGTCATTTTACTTTTAAAATACTTTTAATTTGCTTTTATAGTTTCATTATAGTCATTTTCATCCTATTATCTGTGATAAGGTCACGCATAAAGCTCATGCTCATAACCAACTACATGTCTCACTTTCTCTTTTTCCCTGAATAAGAGCCCATACCTCCTGCTACATTAATAACAGTAAAGCCTTGTTTTGCAAGCTTTTTTGTAGTCCTACCACTTCTTGCGCCTGATTGGCACATAATATAGTAGGTTTTCTCCTTTATTAAATACTTGTTAGGATCTGCCAATAAATTTCCCATCGGAATATTTTTAGCTGTCTTTATACTTCCGCTTTTATATTCATACGGTTCTCTTATGTCTATTAATTCTACTTTACCAATAAGGTTATCTATAGCATTAACGTTAATCACCTTGCTATCATCTCGCTTTAAAAATCCAAACATTTTCTTCCTCCTGCTCTAAATGTATAAGTAATTGAGTTATTCTTTTTTATAGCTCAATTATATCAGCTTATTCATCATTTTCTGTAACCTTATCACATGGTGGAGAAACCTCTATAATGAAACGAACGTGCTGAAAATAATTTTTCAAAAGTATTTTTAGCAACAGGCTTTCCAAAATAGTACCCTTAAAATATACCACATTTCATTTTTTTCAGTATTTCATACTGTCTCTCATTCTCTAGTCCTTATCTATCATTTACATATTTAAAAGAACCTTCAAAATCAAATTCTGAAGGTTCTTTTAAATATACTAATTCAATTATTTTAATATGTTTTTTTAATAATAATACCAGATATTTATTTCAATCCATCCATTAATTCCTAAATCTTACCTTCAACTACCTAGTTGGTGCTGGAGCCTTTACTACAATCAACTCTAACACCGGATCATGCAAATTCCTAACATTCATTTTTGTATTTTCAGGAATCTTTAGCAATGTACCTGCCTCATACGTATGGATTTCCTGATCATCTACTGCTATAGAAAGTTTTCCTCTTACTACAGTCATGTACACATTGGAATTTGAGAAATGCTCCGGAAGACCTTCTTCCTTGTTAAAAATCATATGAATATAATGAATATTATCATCCATAATCACTTTTTCTACGGCTTTTTCATCACCTGTTGCTATTTGATAAATCTGTTCTATCATACAATTCCTCCTGTCTTTTCATAATTAGTACTTTAAAAATTGCAACTACTGCTTGCCATTATTCTGGGTATTGTTACCTCTTTTTGTAATGGATCGCATTCTTCGGACATACCTGCTGACAATTTGTACATTGCAGACACAAAGCCGTGTTAATACTTGCCTTTCTATTATCTTCTACCACAATTGCCTCAGTAGGACATGTCTTTTCACAAAGTTTACAACCAACACAAGAATCATGATTTACCAATTTTGAATACTTCGCATACTTACCAAAGACTTTTTGTAATACTCCAAATGGACATATGAAATTATGAAATACATATGGCCGATACCTTAATGTTACTAATACAGATATTACTAGCCAAATCATTAGTATTGGAATGCTCACTTGCGCTATTTTCTTTGATGCCAGCATAATAACAATACTTGCAAACAACGCAATCCATGAGATTTTACCTGAACGAAGCCATTTGGGAACCGCCTTTGTTTGAAGCTTCAACTTTTTCGAGAACCATTCGATTGGTCCCATAATCGTATTCATGGGACAAACATAACCGCAATAGATTCTTCCAAAAAATACCGCAAGTAAAAGACTAATTGCAAATATGCCTAGCCAAATCATCATTTTACCATTTAAAATCAAAAACAGAAATAAACCGAAAGATAGAACTCTGACCCCTGTTGCTATATACTTCATATGATTTCCTCCTCCACTGTTCTGTAAAATACAATTGCATTCACTGGACATCTTTCAACCATTTCTACCATGTCTTCCATTTCATTTTTATTTATTGGAATCTGCTTTATAATTGCTTTGTTATTCTTCATCTCGTAATATACCGGTAGCGTTTTTGCACAAAGACCACACCCTATACAATATTCTTCCTTTATAGATAGTATGGATCCCTCTTTTTCCGTTATCGATTCCGACATATCTTTTTTCTTCACAAATACTCCTATCAAATGTGCCATAACAAATATTGAAATCACCGTAAAAATCCATCTTATTCCCATAAATTTAACGCCCAAAAATTTAACCTCATTTGCTAGCATAGGAACTTTTATAACTGCCCAAGCACTTAAAATGATTACTATGTTCGTAACGCTTGCTCCTTTTTTTAATAGCATTTTACTTATTGGAAAGGCTGCGTAAATTGGTCCTGCCGATATACTGCCCAACAACAAGGAAAATAGATTCCCTTTTATACCTGATTTTTCTCCTAGTCCTTTCATAATCCATTCCTTGGGTACCAATGCTTCTATTACTACTGTAAACAGAAATATTACTGGTAGAATTTGAAACATTTCAATTAGATAATAGATGCTATTATCCAGTGACTGAACTGCTTTTTCCGGCGAGACGATAAATAGAATCAAATATACTACTAACATCAGAACGATTAACTTATTTTTTTTAAACATCGTTATTATTTTCAAATAACCACCCCCATCAATAACGCAATAATGATAGCAAAACCAAAGCTAAACAGATTTCTCATAACTGCAAACTTAGTTCCAAATTCTTTCTTTTCAAGAGGAAATGTTACTATCCCAACCATGGTAAGGGTTGTTAAAAATGCAACCGCTGGCACAATACTTGCTCCCACATCTACTAGTGATCCCACTAACGGAAATGCGACAAATGCAGGTATCAGTGTAATGCTTCCGACAAGAGCAGA
>CANRGO010000157.1 GCA_947630125.1 uncultured Lachnospiraceae bacterium
TTATTACAGACGATATTTGTCGTAATTCTTGGAAAAGGTTCTAGGTAAGAATGATGAGCAAGTTTTTTGAAAAAAACAAACATTATGTACTTCCCGTTTTCACAATATTGTTGCTTATCCTCAATTCAATCAGGATATGGAATTATTCGATTTCGGGAGACGAAGGCTATTCCATCATGTTGGCAAAGATGCCATTTTCTGAAATGATTCAGGCGACAGCGGCAGATGTGCACCCACCACTTTATTACGCAATCTTCAAAGTTGTAGGCATGTTTACAGGAGTCAATGCTATTACAGGAAGATTCATTACTTTCATTCCAGCAATTGCGCTGGCTGTGTTTTGCAACATCTATATTGTAAAAGAATTTGGGAGAAAAGCAGCGATTCTAATGGTGTCTCTATTATTCATCAATATAAATGCGACGGAAATGATTGTAGAGATCAGGATGTATGAGTGGGCCTTGTTGTTGGTAACGCTTACAGCAATTATGGCCTATGAGCTACTCAAGGAACAAAAAATCTATAAATGGGCATTGCTTTTACTATTTGGGATTGCAGCTGCGTATCTACACTATTATGCGTTAATTATGGTGTTCTTTTTGTTTCTCGCATTGTTTGTTACCTTGATTTTGAGGAATACAAGAAATATAATCCCTTGTAGTATCGTGGCAGTCATTGCAGTTATTGTGTATTTTCCGTGGTTGCTTATTTTACTCAAACAATTCGAAACAGTTTCAGAGAATTTTTGGATTGCGAATATAGACCTAAAGGAGTGGATAAGATACCTGTTTGGACATGACAGAATGGGCAGAATATTACGAGCGGTTTTAGTCATAGCCTGTACTGTTTTTCTTGTGTCGGAGAAAGGGATCTGTTTCACAAGTGAAAAGCTGAAGGATACAGAACGTTTTTATCATATTAAATGGCAGTTTACGAAGAAGCTAGATCATAAAAAGCTACTTGTTTTATTTTGTGGAATTTCATCGTTGGGAGCCTTATTGACGGGTTATTTTGTATCTGTTATGTTTAGACCTCTCTATATTGAACGATACTTGTATCCAGGAGTTGGGTTAATAGCAATTGCTTTTTCGATTTCCTGTTCCAATCTCAGTAAGAAACTTCGATATGTTATAGTGTTGGTAAGTATGATTGTTTCTTCTGGACTACTCAATTATGGTAAACTATATACTGTTGAAAAGAATTATAAAACAGAGGATGCAATTATATTTTTCGGGGAGTATCTCGAGCCAGAAGACATCATTGTGACAGATAGCGCACAGCTTTCATGGACGGTGTTACAGTACTATCTACCAGATACGAAAAGTTATCATATCAACCAGATAGATTTTAATACAATTGACGTTCAGACAATCTGGTATCTTGAAGAGAATAAGACATTACATGACAAGGTATTTGAATATCGTAACGCTGGGAACCATGTAGAATTCATGGCTGACTCTGGAATTGGACGGTATTCCTATAGTCTGTATAGGATTGAAAAATAAAGAATAAAGTTGGTTGAATGAGAATATGAAAAATAAAAATATCTTTATCATTGGAAGTAAGGGAATTCCTGCTAAGTATGGTGGCTTTGAAACATTTGTGGAGCGGCTTGTTGAGCGAAAAGAAAGAGCTGAAATTCAGTACCATATCGCCTGCATGGGGAATGAGGAAAAAGACTTTACGTATCATAAGGCAAGATGTTTTCAAGTCAAGGTTCCAAACATTGGACCTGCGAAGGCGGTCCTGTATGATTTGCTTGCGCTGCAAAAATCAATTGCATACATAAAACAGAATAAGATAGAGAATGCCATTGTCTATATTCTGGCTTGCCGCATTGGACCCTTTGCTTGGTATTATAAAAATAAGATGAGACGGTTGCATTGCGAATTATATGTGAATCCTGATGGGCATGAATGGCTTAGAGGGAAATGGAACTGGGCCATCAAGAAATACTGGAAAATATCCGAGAAATATATGATAAAGAACGCGGATCTCATAATATGCGACTCCATCAATATAGAACAATATATAATGACGGAATATAAAAAATTCAAACCAAATACAACTTATATTTCATATGGTGCCGATCTGCCAGAAGTGCTTACGGAGAGCAATCACGTAGAAGTGAAAGAGTGGTTAGCAAAAAGAGAGCTGGCCGAAGATGAGTATTACCTGGTGGTTGGAAGGTTTGTTCCTGAAAATAACTATGAAGCGATGATAAGGGAATTCATGGCGACTGATACGAAGAAAAAGCTGGTTATGATTACCAATCTCGAAAAAAATAAGTTTTATGAAAAATTACAAAATCATACAAACTTCAATAAAGATGACAGAGTCCTATTTGCGGGAACAGTATATAACCAGGAACTGCTTCTGTCGATACGAAAAATGGCGTTTGGATATATACATGGACATGAAGTAGGAGGGACAAATCCAAGTTTACTAGAAGCATTGGCTTCAACACAACTTAATCTATTACTTGATGTTGGCTTCAACAGAGAGGTAGCTGAGGATGGTGCCTTTTATTGGAACAAAAAGGATGGAAGCTTAAAACGTTTAATTACGATAGTGGAAGATTTTGAAAAAGAAGAAATAGCAAAAATTGCAGAACGGGCGAAGGATAGAATTGCAAAAAAATATTCATGGGAAAAAATAGTGGGAGAATATGAGAAACTATTCTTAAGGTAAAAAGATGAAAATTTTAATGGTAAATAAGTTCTATTATATAAAAGGTGGAAGTGAAACGTATTATTTTGAGTTGAAAAAACTTTTAGAAAGTAACGGACATACAATTATTGATTTTTCCATGACAGATGATAAAAACTTAGAATCTCCCTATTCGGAGTTTTTTGTTGAGCAGGTTGATTACAATAAGAAAAGTAATCTCTATGAGAAACTAAAAGCTTCTTTTAAGATCATCTATTCTTTTGAAGCACGAAAAAAAATTAAAAAACTGATAGAAGCGACCAAACCAGACATCGTACATCTGCATCTATTTCAACAACTAACCCCTATTCAAGCTCTAGATCTACCTCATCGCCTTCTTTTAAAGCTTCAAAGTTAGCTTTCTTACCATTTCTATATATAACTACATC
>CANRGO010000158.1 GCA_947630125.1 uncultured Lachnospiraceae bacterium
ACAGATTTCATTGAAAATTCCCTCAAAAAGTGTTATGATTCCAATCTGATACTATATTTTTAATCCATTTGCTTCCTATATATAAGGAAGGTTTTTATAGAAAAGAGGTTTTTCATGATTCAAGTTACAGATTTATCCTATTCCTTTCCAAATAAAGATTTATTTCAAGATATTTCATTTTCCATTGAAGCGGGTAAGCACTGTGCTTTTATTGGCGCAAGTGGAAGCGGAAAAACTACGCTTGCACAGATGATATTGCAGCCTGATAACTATATGTTTGATGGAACGATCGAAATGAATCCACTTTGGAGAACCGGTTATATGAGTCAGTTTTCCCAACTAGACCACGCACAGGAATTAACCGTATTTGAATACTTGGCAGAGCCTTTTGAACAGGTAAATAAGCGTATTGAAGATATTTGTACTGCTATGGAAATCGCTGAAGATGTTAGCTTACTTATGGAACAATATCAGGAAGCCTTGGATCAGCTGGAGGCTTTGGGTGGCAATGACTATAAGATGATGATAGAAAAGCAGTTACGACTTGCGGAACTGGAATCGCTTCAAAACCTTCCAATCAAAAATTTGAGTGGTGGTGAATTTAAACTGATTCAGGTAATGAAAGAGATGTTTCATCAGCCAGAATTCATGGTTATGGATGAACCTGATGTGTTTTTAGATTTTGAACATTTAAATGCTTTGAAAAATTTAATTAACCAACACAAGGGTACCTTGCTAGTCATTACACATAATCGTTTTTTATTAAATCACTGTTTTGATAAAATAATCCATTTAGAAAACAAAGAATTACAGCAATTTGATGGACGTTATTTGGAGTACCAACATACTTTGCTAAATACAAAAATAGAACTTATGGAACTTGCCATGGCGGATGAAGAAGAAATCAAACGCTTGGAAACCGTCATTGACCGCTTCCGTTTTATTGCATCCTACCATAGCGAAGCTGCCAGAGGAAAAACCTTACATGCCAAAGAAAAAGTTCTAGAACGATTGAAAGAACGTCAGGTAAAAGCTCCTTTTGTTAATATCAAACAACCAGCTATTCATTTTCAAACTCCTTCTCTTCACACAGAATTAGTCGCTGATGAAACAAGTGTAGAAGCAGACTTATGCCTTCAGGTTCAGGATTATCATTTAACCTTTGATGATGTTCTATTGCAGGATGTGAATTTTGAAGTTCAAAAAACAGAAAAAATTGCTTTGATAGGCCCAAATGGCTCAGGGAAAACTTCCCTTCTTCGAGAAATTTTTCAAGATAACAATCCTGCAATTAAGCATTCTGGCGAACTTCACCCTGGCTATTTATCTCAGGTACAAGGCGAAGTGCTTCAGGAAAAAAATACCGTTATGGAAGAATTGATGGACTGTGGTATTAAAACCTATACCAAGGCTTATGAATACGCAGATGGATTTTTATTTCCAGAAAAACTTTTGCAACAGAGCATTTCATCTTTGTCTGGTGGGGAAAAAACATTACTGCAATTAGCAAAACTAGGAACCAAAGAATATGATTTTCTTCTCTTGGACGAACCAACCAGCCATCTTGATATTTATGCACAAAATGCATTAGAAGAAGCGCTTCAAGATTATAAAGGTGCAGTTTTGATGGTTTCTCATGATTTTTACACCACGGTAAACAGTATGGATTATGTCCTTATTTTAGAGAATAAAACCTTACGAAAAATGAGTATCCGAAAATTCAGAAAAATGATATATGCAAAATTTTTCTCCAAAGACTATCTGGAATTAGAGCAAAAAAAAGGCCAGATTGAAAAAGAAATCAATCTAGCCCTTCATGCACTTGATATCCCAAAAGCAAAGGCACTTGCCGAAAGTCTTGGAACCATCATTGCAAAATTATAGGTTTAACCTTTTGCTTCGTCTTTCAAAGACTGAGCAAGTCCTGAAAAGTTGGTAACCTGTCTCTCTAGTTCAAAAACCTTCGTATGATATCCTTCTACTTGTTCTAGGATATCTTTGGTAAATCCAGAAGCATCTTTTGTTAGACTTGCTACTTTATCAACTAAGCCAGAGGATTCCTCCGAAGAAGCAATCAACTCTTCTACACAGGCTGTAATTTCCTGAGCCGCTGTGTCAATTTGAATTGCTTCTTTTTCTATGCTTTCAAAAGTACTATGTGTCACATTCATAGCATTTCTTTGTTCTGTCAATTCTATTGTAGATTGTGATATGCGTGATACTGTATGCTGGGTACTGCTCTTATTAGTTTGCACTAGTTGATCAATGTTATTGACTGCCAGTTTGGTTTCATCTGCTAATTTATGCACTTCTTCCGCTACCACCGCAAATCCTTTTCCATGCTCTCCTGCCCTTGCAGCTTCGATTGATGCATTCAGTGCCAAGAGATTAGTTTGATTTGCGATACCCATAATCGTATCTACAATCGATGCTATTTTCTCAGAATTTTCCTCTAGTTCTTTTACTACAACCATAATTTGTTGATTGGTATTCTCCGAAGTATTCAATGAATTTTCCTGAAGTCGTATGGCAGTGGTACCTTCTCTAATTACTTCCAAAAATTCTGAGGTTTTTGAGCTGATACTCATTGCTGATTCCGATACTTGTTTTATTTCCTGTTGAATTTCTCCAAGAATTTCCACATTTTTATCCATATATTCAGACTGTTCATAAGAAATATCTCGTAAAGATTCCGTCTGATTATGAATCACTCCAAATCGTTGATTGTTCTCATCACAACTTGTTTTCAGAGCCTCTGTATTATCGAACAGATCTGCTGACATATTACGAATATTTCCCATGGTTGATTCCAACTTGGTAGCCATTGTCGTAGCATCCTGCTCTCTCTTTCCAGCTAGAGCAAATAATTTATCAAAGGATTTAACCAAATATACAGAAACCAAGGCTACCCACAAATAGCAAAAATATCGAATGGCTATATCTCTCGGAACCTT
>CANRGO010000159.1 GCA_947630125.1 uncultured Lachnospiraceae bacterium
TCATCTCCAGAGTATGGAGTGCATCAATGCATTTGCAGAGCAAACACATTCCGGTATTACCACTATGGAAAACGGAGAGCATTGGTTTCATACGGATGAACAGATGAGGTTCCTTGATAAATGGATTAAAGACAAAACTATAATGAAATCGTAGTTAACACCTGGTGACGGGAAAAAATTGTTGCAAATGAAAAAGATTATGATTGATGAATTGAAAAATTATGATACAGAACCAGCAAAATAATAAAATGTTGGGAAGAAGTTAGATTGAGAAAGTAGTAAAAAGGTATTATTAGGTAGGTGATTAAATTTCATGTGAGAATATTTTCTTTTGTCATGAATCAAAGGTTTTCAGACTTTCGGTAACAATTATCGATTGCTGGAAACCTTATTTATGATACTTAGAGTATAGCTTGGATGCGAAATATAACTGTTTTAAAAGTAATGCTTGTAACTTAATAGAAAGCGAGCAATCCATATAAAAATAATGCTAAAATGAATACTTTAAACTATAATAGTAATACAGTCTTTTGGATGACAAGAAATTAAAGGAGCAATCTATGGATATTGAATGGAATAAAGGAACAAATGAATCAGGTACAAATGGAACCAAACAAGGTAATACAGACATAAAGGAACATTATGGTTTTATAACAGCAACAACCATGATTATCGGTATTGTAATTGGATCTGGAATCTTTTTTAAGAGCGATGATATTTTATTGTATACAGGCGGAAATGTGTGGCTTGGCGTATTGGTTTTTTGTATTGGTGCATTTGGGATTATTTTTGGAAGCCTTACAATAACAGAATTATCTACTCGAACCTCCAAAAATGGTGGAATTGTAGGATATTTTGAAGCTTTTATATCGGAGAAAATCGCATGTGGGTTTGGATGGTTTCAGACTTTTGTATATTTTCCGACCCTGATTGTGGTATTAGCGTGGGTATCGGGAATTTATACCTGTTCTTTGTTTGGACTTGCCAATACACTGGAAATGCAGTCTCTGTTGGGATTTTTGTACTTACTGTTCTTTTATGGGATAAATTTAATTTCGGCGAAGATTGGCGGATATTTTCAAAATGCCACTACGTTGATCAAACTGATTCCTTTACTTGTCATTGCAATTGCAGGATTTTTTTGGGGGGAATCGCATCCGGCGTTGGAAGAAGGAGTAAAGCTTGTTACCACCCAAAATGTAGGATTTGCCTGGCTTGCAGCACTGGTTCCAATTGCATATTCGTTTGATGGCTGGGTTATTGCAACAAATATAACAAATGAGGTGAAAAATCCAAAGAAAAACATGACATTGGCGTTAATCTGTGGACCAATTGTCGTACTGGGGGTCTATTTAACTTTTTTTCTTGGGCTTACAAAAATATTGGGTGTAAATTATATTTTATCGACCAAAGATCAGGCAATCAATAAAGTGGGGGAACTGTTGCTTGGAGCATACGGAACAAAAATCATTTTAATTTTCATTGTCATTTCTGTTCTTGGAGTGGTAAATGGACTGGTTTTGGGCGGAATACGGATGCCACAGGCCTTGGCAAGTAAGAATATGATGCCAGCGGCAAAAAAGGTAAGCAGCCTTCATAAACGTTTGCAAGTTTCGGTTCCATCTCTTCACATCAGCTTTTTCTCATCGCTTATTTGGTTTGTGATTCATTATGTAACACAAAAATTTAATCTGCTTCAAGGTGGAGACATCAGTGAAATTGCAATTGTATTTAGTTATGCATGTTATATCATACTTTATATAAAAGTTACGAAAATGAAAAAGGCCGGAGAGATAAAAGGAGTTTTTCGGGGATTGATATGTCCGGTTTTCGCAATAGCAGGAGCAGCAATCATATTTGTTGGTGGGTTTATCAGAAACCCTTTTTATGTAAGTATCTTTATTGCATTTTGTGCCTTGGTCTTTGCTTTGGGACACAGGTATTCTAAAAAATGAGAAAACTCAAAAATTACGTAAACTTCATCCCATTGTGTCCGGAAATGGAGATTGGATTACCAAGTCCCAGACAGGCGTTGAGAATAATAGAACAGGACGAAAACGAAAAATTGATATTTTCTCAGACAGGAGAATCTTTGACCTTTCCGATGGAATCCTATACTAAGGAAAAGATGAATGATCTGAAGTCGTCTGATGTGGATGGATTTATTTTAAAAAGTCGTTCTCCTTCCTGTGGAATTAAGGATGTGAAAGTCTACAAAACCTTTGGAAGGTCTTCTTCTTTACCAAGAAAAACAAAAGGTTTTTTTGGGAAGGCAGTAACACAGGAGTTTGGACAGCTTGTGATTGAAGATGAAGGTCGGTTGTTGAATTATGAGATACGGGAACATTTTTGCACCAGAATCTATACCCATGCAGCATTTCGAGAACTAAAGAAAGCACCTACCATGGGTGCTCTTGTCAGATTTCATAGTCAGTATAAATATTTATTCATGGCGTATCATCCGAATCACTTGAATGCTTTAGGCAAGATCGTTGCAAATCATCAGCAAAATACGATTCCAGATGTATTCATTCAATATGAAGTGGCAATGAACAAACTACTTGCTACAGTACCGAATACAATGCGTATGATTAATGTAATGTTGCATTTGTTTGGATATTTTTCGAAAGACCTGAATGTTAAGGAGAAAGCATATTTTCTAGATGCCATCGAGCAGTATCGAAATCATCAAATTCCACAATCTACTGTTATGGCAATCCTAAGAGCCTGGGTGGTTCGATTTGAACAGGAATATTTAATGGAGAAAAAAATATTTACACCATATTTGGATTTTCTGAAGAGAGTTAGGAGATGATTATGAAAAAAGAAGTCAAAACAAACTACTACGACACATTTACCTGTATTGCAGACAAGTGCTCGTTTACTTGTTGTCAAGAATGGAAGATTGCAGTAGATGATACCACCTATAT
>CANRGO010000160.1 GCA_947630125.1 uncultured Lachnospiraceae bacterium
CAATCTGAGCCCCAAGAATTTCTGATATTTCCATAATCTCCTTGCGATTATTCTTATTAAATTTGACTTTAACAAGCATAAGCTCTCTACTAATACTTTGAACTTCATCAAAAGTTTTAACTTTTATAACATCTAGTTTCTTATTCAGTTGCTTTTCTATTTGTTCAATTGTTCTTTGCGTACCAGAACTAACAATCGTCATGCAGGAAACATCTGGATTATCTGTTTCTCCTACCGTTAAACTATCAATGTTGTAACATCTCCTTGAGAATAAACCTGCAACTTTAAACAAAACACCTGAGCGGTTTTCCACTAAAACAGAATATATTTTTTTCATTTAAACACCACGCTTTCTCATTTCTTGTGATGACTTATCTCCTTGCAAGCGTTTACCTCACAATGTCTAATGGATCAACACTGCATTCCATTAAAACAGAATCTTTACAAGAAAGAAATTCATTTATCGCTTCTATGTAACCGTTCATGTTTTTTAAATAAATATAGTTCATTTCATATGCTTCGGCTATCTTTTGTAAATTAGGAATATCTGTAATTTCTACTGCGTTATAATTTCCTTTGTATTGAAAAAACTGATATTCTCGAACCATTCCTAATACATTGTTTTTTAAAACAATCATTTTAACCGGTATATTATATTGTTTCATGGTAGCCAGTTCCATCATGGACATTTGAAAAGAACCATCTCCACATACTGCAATTACTTGCCTATCTTTATTGGCATATTTCGCTCCAAGTGCTGCTGGCAGAGAATATCCCATAGTTCCCATACCACCAGAAGTTAAAAATAATCCTTCTTTCACAATATGATAATTACAGGACCAAATTTGATTTTGACCAACATCAGCAACATAAACTGCGTCATCTTCCATTTTTTCAGACAAAGCCTGAATAAATACCGCAGGATCAACAAAATCAGGATTCACAACTCTTTTTTTTGCCATTGTTTCTTTATACTGAAGGAGTGTTGAAATCCACAAACTAAAATCAGTGCTTAACTCTTCTAGTAAAAGTTCTTTTATAATATGCTTTGCATCGCCAACTAAAGGGATTGTAAAATCTGCATTTTTACCAATTTCTGCTGGGTCTACATCTATATGTACTAAAACTTTGTTTTTTGTAATTAAATCCGGCTGGCTAATTGCACGATCTGCTACTCTAGCTCCTATCATAATAATAAGATCCGCTTCATTCATTGCACGATTTGCATGAGCATGTCCGTTATTTCCAACCATACCAAAATACATAGGATGTTTGGTTGGTAAGATTCCATTCCCCATCATAGTTGTAACAACAGGAATCGAATAACGCTCTGCAAATTCTCTGATTTCGCTTTTTGCATCCGCTAATAATACTCCACCACCTGTACAAATAATTGGTTTTTTCGCTTTTGCCAGTTCTTTTATAACCTTTTTTATCTGTACCACATTTCCTTTTATCGTTGGTTTGTAAGTTCTCATATGTACAGAATCTGGATATTTAAATTTTGAAATTGTCTGAGTTTGAATATCAATTGGTATGTCAATTAATACTGGGCCTTTTCTTCCAGAATTTGCTATATAAAAAGCTTCTTTAAAAATACGGGGGATTTCTTCCACATTACGAATCAAATAACTATATTTTACAAAGGATTCTACTGCACCTGTAATGTCTGCTTCCTGAAATACATCACTTCCTATTAGCTCGCTATGAACCTGACCCGTAATGCAAATTAAAGGGATACTATCTGCAAAAGCCGTGGCTATCCCTGTAATTAAATTAGTTGCACCTGGTCCGCTCGTTACAGCACAAACACCTACCTGACCCGTTACTCTGGCAAGACCACTTGCCGCATGAGCAGCATTTTGCTCGGTACGTATTATCACAGAATTGATTTCACTATTCAGTATACTATTAAAAAATGGACAGATAGCTACACCAGGATAGCCAAAGACGGTGGTCACACCCTCTTCTTCAAGACATTTTATTATTGCGTCAGCACCATTCATACGTTCACCATCCCTTTCCATATTTTGATATTTTAGCACATCAAAGTGCTAAAATTCAATACCAATTCATTTTTTTTAACAACTAATGAATTGGTATAGATTTTAGCATGTAAAAAACATTAATACAATTGTAATAATTAACTTTTTATGATAAATTATAGATTGACTACAAGAGTTATTAGGAGGATTTATTTTGAAGAAATTAAAAACCTTAGCATCTGGTTTATTATGTATAGCACTTACATTTACCGCTTGCGGAAAAGAAAACCCGGAACTCACCCAGTATCAAGATGAAGTTTTAAATTTTTGCACTGTCATCGAAGAAGCCGGAAAGGAACTTTTACAAATCGATTTCTCTTCAGAAGAATCGGTGGAAAGTACTTTGGAATATCTCAAGAATATGGATACAGCATTTGCAGACTTTGCAGCAATCACGGTTCCAAAAGCTTTCGTTTCTGCAGAAGGGTTGGCAGATGATGCTTATCAGTATATGACAAAAGCAAGTGCCTTATATGAAGAGACCTTTCAAGAAGAGAATTTTGACTTAGAAAAAGCCGAAGAAGCTTACAAACTATATAAAAAAGCTATGAATCGAATTGGATATATAGCAAATATTCTAGAAGGAAAACCGATTGAACTTAAAGATGGCGATTCCTTTGCTGGTTCAAAAGCAACCGATTCCGAATAAATAAATAAATAAATAAATAAATATAAAAAACCCAAGACTTATTGTCTTGGGTTTTTGTTATGTAAGTCTATTAAAACTGATTCGCATTTGCTGCTTCTTCGATAGATACTGCGATAGCAACTGTCATTCCAACCATAGGGTTGTTACCAGCACCAATTAATCCCATCATTTCTACATGTGCAGGAACTGATGATGATCCAGCAAACTGAGCGTCTGAATGCATACGGC
>CANRGO010000161.1 GCA_947630125.1 uncultured Lachnospiraceae bacterium
GAACACGATCCATCTGAAATTTGTATTTCCTCTGTAACTTATGCAGAACTGGTTCATGGTGTAGAGAAGAGTCAAGCAATTGAAAGAAATCGAGTTTCATTGGCATTGCTCTTAGCCAATATTGAAATTATGAATTTTGATTCTTTAGCTGCTGAATGTTATGGTAAAATACGTGCAGATTTAGAAAAGGAAGGGAAACCAATTGGTCCATTGGATATGATGATTGCAGGACATGCCAAAGCACTAGGTTATGTGGTTGTGACTAATAATACAAAAGAAATTGGACGTGTTGAAGGATTAAAACTTGAGAATTATAGAAAAAAGAGATAATAATTCTTTCTAATAGTTTACTTTTTTCCATGTTTTTTTCTTCTATATTTTCATTGAATTTATCCTATATCATTATATAATCCCGTTTTCATCACTTGTAAAATTATAAAGAGGCTTCAAATGGCTTAAATAAGCTATTTGTGACCTCTTTCTTTATTTCAAGTTTGTGGTATGGAAATCCTATTTCAAAATTTCTTTTATTTTTTTGTTCAGTTCTTTGGGTTGGTAGTATTTTTTGTCCAGTCTTAAGTCGAATATGGCATTAAGTGCAGTACAAACTTGGGAACAGGTGTAGGTTGACATGTAACAGATATCTTCCAAATTCACAACCTCCATGTTTTGCAGTGTTTCAATGATGTTTCCTACTGTAAAGTGTGTCTTGTTCATATCCAGTTTTTTCTCCAGCAGTCTGAAAATCAATAATGCCGTGTAACATATCATAAAATGTGCAGTGATATGTTCTCTTGTCTGATGAAAAACAGGACGTGCACCAAAATTCGTTTTCATTACTCTGAAGCAGTCTTCAATTTTATAACGTTTGGAACTTATTTCAATGATATTTTTTGCCGAATCATCAAGATTTGTTGCTACAGCGTAGTATCCATCATATTTTTCTTCCTCATCAATAATAGACTGATTCAAAATATAACAGTCAATGGCTTTTTCGCCTGATTTTGTAGTAGAATTTCTTTTAATAAAACGGGTTACATCATTTGGCCCTTTTTTGTATGTTTCCGGATCAAGATTTTTAAGCAGCACCTTCGCGCGTTCAATCTGACGATTTCGGATAAATCGCTGGTATTCCATCATTTTTCTAGAAAAAGTAATAATAACTTTTTGATGAACTACAGCCTTCGACTTTACTTTTCTTATCTTTCCGTTTTTCAGTTTCTTTTCTTCATAAAAACCTAAATCCAGTGCTTTATCAGCGGTTATAATTTTATAGGCCTTGTCATTATACAATCCTTTGTTGTCTGGAACACTTTTATCAAATGTTTTAAAATCAGTGATAGACACAGCTTGATCGGATGACAGCAGTTTGTAATTTGTATCATTGAAAACAGCGGCTTTTAGTGTATCAGATAGTTTCTTGATGGACTGGGTCACAATAAAGGCACGTCCACCCATGGAATTGAAATTCCTAATATTGAGAGAACCAAGACCAGCATCAGCACAGTAGATTAGCTTCTTACCTTTTAGCATGGCTGTTAGTTTTTTTTCAAGAGGAATTGCGGTAGTCTGTTCATTGTCTGAACCAGAAGTCAGGCACATGGTAAGGGGAATTCCATCTGAATCCATAAAAAGACCCATTTCTACTAGGGGAGCAGGCTGGTGCTGCTTTGACATTCCATACTTGCGGAATCCTTTTATTATTTCACCAGTAATTTCATCCACATAATCATCATCTGGAGATTCAATCTCAAAATAATAATTAGAGCAGTCGTAATAACATACGGAAGTATCACGTTTTATGATGTTCTGGCTTTTATTAAATAGATGCGTTAAATATTCATCATAATGCGCAGCCATCAGATCCATAGTTCGCATGATATGGTTATAAGAAAAAGATGGTTTTTCATAATAATGCCCTAGATGTTCTAGGGTGCCAAGTTTTGAATCAGGCTCTAAAATTCGTGCAAAGGTCATGAAACGGTTTACGGTGTTCGGATTAAAGGTAATCTTAGTGTCAGCAGAAATTTGCCCAAAGAAGGACCCTAATTCCAATTCATGGTAAAGTTGTTGAAGATACAGATAGCCGATATTTAGATTGGTACTGGAAGAAACAAGATCCTTACTGATTTTAATTTTCTCATCAAAATCAATTTTAACCTCCATAGTGATCCTGCTGCTTTTTTCTTCGTCATTGTACAAAGCAATCTGTTCTTTGGCATAAGCCAAAGGATCGTCTGTAATCTTTAAAAGTTCTGAATGTTTCCCGATTCTTGCTATATTTTTAGTTGTCGTTTTTTTCCCGTTACGATATCCCTTTTGGACAAAGTAAGTTGGGTCTTTTGATTTTCTATCATAATTAAGTTTCATATCTTATTATAACACAAAGTACAACAGCGTACAACATATACAACAAACTTTTTTTAAAATTTGACAAAAAAATAAGCCTCAACAGACTTAAATAAAGGATTCTTCAATTTTGATTGGAATCGTAAGTGATGAAAACCCGACTACATTGTACATAAAAATTAATTCGCCTCCAGTATTGATAATAATTCATTTGTGACATCATGTGCGGGAATATCTTTTTCTCCGTGTAAGCGTTTGATTTCTATATCTAAAAGTTTTTCGCGTAATTCAAGTTGTCGTTCGCGTTGATCGTAGGTGCCAATGTCCATAACAACTAAATCACCTTCGTCGTTTTTGGTTAGAAAGACAGGTTCTTTCGTCTCTTTGCAGAGAGCAGAAAGGTTCGTAAGAGACAAGGAGATTTTGGAGAAAAGGATATGTTTATTTATTTGGAGAGAGTTTGCTTTTTTAGGAAATAATCTTGTTATTATCTGCGAAATCATTTATACTCCCGTTTTCATCACTTGTAAAATTATAAAGAGGCTTCAAAT
>CANRGO010000162.1 GCA_947630125.1 uncultured Lachnospiraceae bacterium
ATTTCTTGAAAATAGGATCAATCCCTGCAGTGGTACCAGCAATATTAGAAGTGCTACCAGTTGGAGCTACAGCCATTAAATAACCATTTCGCATACCATTTGTGGCAATTTCCTTTTGCAAGTCCATCCATCTAGAAGAAGAGTAATTTCTGGATGCAAAATATTCTCCGGTTTCCCAGGTAGAACCATGAAAACAGGAGTAACGACCTTTTTCCTTAGCAAGTTCCATACTAGCCTTAATTGCTTGATAAGCGATTTCTTCAAATAGACGATCCGCCTCTTCATAATGTTTTTCACTTTCCCATGGAATCTTATGCTTTACAAGATAATGATGATAACCACTGGTACCGAGACCAATTGCACGATACTTTTCACTGGTTATTTTAGATTCACTAACTGGAAACTGATTTAGAGTTATAACATTATCAAGCATTCGAACTTGAAGTGGAATGATATCTTTTAATTCTTCAAATTCCACACGACCAAGATTTATGGAATTTAAATTGCAAGTAACCATATCACCAGATTGTATTGTTTTGATAACATACGGAGTTCCTTCCTTCGATGCAATTACTTCTTCTTTTAAGTGATCCTCACTTACATTTTGTGCAATTTCATGGCATAAATTAGATGCATAAATCATACCTGCATGTTTGTTAGGGTTGGCTCGATTTACGGTATCTCTGAAAAACAAGAACGGTGTACCTGTTTCAACGGCACTTTTCATTATTTTTTTCATAATATCTAAGGCTGGTACAGTAATGCGATCTAGAAGGGGATTGTTTTCACATGCTAAGTATCGGGTGCTAAAATCCTTTGCATTATAATCGTCGTAAAAATCTTCCAAATAAAATCCCATAATTTTATGGACTTCATAGGGATCGAAAAGACTAAATGCTTCTCTTTTTTCCATACGCTCCATAAAGATATCTGGAATACTAACAGAAGGGAAAATATCATGTGCTTTTCTTCGATCATCTCCATTATTTGTTTTTAAATCAAGAAAATCATAAATGTCCCGATGCCAAATATCTAAGGTTATGGAAGCTCCACCTTTTCGTCTGCCTAACTGATCTACAGCAACAGCAGTGTCATTGTATAATTTAATCCATGGAATCACACCACCGGATGCATTTTTATAACCTCTGATTTCGCTGTTTAAGGCACGTACTTTTCCCATATAAATACCAAGGGCTCCGCCGTGCTTGGAAACGTTTGCAAATTTTTGGTTCACATCATAGATAGACCAAAGATTATCACCTACGACAGATATAAAGCAACTGGAAAGCTGATGCACAGGAGTTCCTGCTGCAGCAAGTGTAGGTGTAGCAGCAGTCATTTTTAATTCACTCAAAATATCGTAGAATTTTTTTGCGTAATCTACTTTTTTCTCACCTTCACACAAAGCAAGGTGCATTGCAATTATCATAAAACGTTCCTGAGGTAATTCCAGCACTTCTTTATCATAGGATCGTATCAAATAACGATCTGCTAAAAGTTTGATTCCTTCATAATTAAATAAATAATCGCGCTCTGGTTTTATATAGGAAGCAAGTGTTTGGATTTCCTGCTTTGTATAAGATTCTGTGATATAAGAACCATAGTAGTTATGTTTTGTACAATAGGCTATGAGTTGTTCAAAATCTCCGTATCCAAAATGATCATAGTTACGCTTAATTGCTGCCTCCTTATAAAGGTCTGCCAGCATAAGTTTTGCGGCTACAAACTGCCATTTAATATTAGGTCGTTTATTGGATATGCCCTCTGTAAGCTTTGTTTCCTGCAGAGTCTTTTCTATGGCTGTCTGAATTAATATTTTTTGAATTTCTTTTGTGCTCATACCATTATGAAACTGAATATTGGAATCCATTTCCAATTCCCAGGGATCACAGCCACTTAATCCTTGACATGCAAAAGCTACCATACGTTTTGTTTTTTCTACGCATAGAGGCTCAAGGGACCCATCTCTTTTCTTAATTAAAATATCCATATATATTTCCTACCATTTCGTTATTTTAGTTTAATAACAGTAATTGTTATCAATTTAATACCTATTATAACGAGTATTGGGAGAGATTACCAGTACAAAAAAATTATTTTACTGGTTGATAGCGGTCAAATATTTTATCTGCACCACAAACATGTTTTGTACCATCGGAATCAATGATGACATAGTCATTCTCTCCAATAAAAGTCCTACCTCTTCGATGAGTTATATATGGACATTGTATGATTCCCGCTTCGTTTTTTACTTTAATTAAAAAGTCGGTTACAATCCAACCTTTTGTAACAACATCAGAAAAATTCTCAAAGCCATCTTCTAAACCTTTTCCTAATTCATATTTATGAACATCTGCTATTAATCCTACACGTGAACATTTCATACAATCACCTCATTTTTTCGGGAAAAAAGTTTGTAGTTTCTTATGCTTATTATATCACAAGTTGACAAAAACAATACTATTTTGAGACAATTTAAAACTCAAATCGAATTTTACTGTTAAAAAAATAACATTCTAATGAGAAACGTAAATATTGCACAACTTATTTGATTATATATGGAGCTATATTATAGATTATATGTGAAATTTTACTAAAGAATCCCTTGCATTTCCATAAAATCAGGAGTAGTATGTCATTGTATGCAAAATTTATACCAAATATAGAAGAAAAAGAAATAATGTAAAGAACGAAAAGAGGAAACGTAAAATGGGAAAGTTTGAAAACAAATGGCTTCGAGCAGCTA
>CANRGO010000163.1 GCA_947630125.1 uncultured Lachnospiraceae bacterium
CTCCCAATAAGATAGCGTTGGAGCGTCTTTTTCGACGGCATCCTTTATTATGTTGATCTAATTATAGAAATATGCTTTTAGTTCATATAATATTGGCTCATAAATTTAAAAAACAGTCTACGGACTATAGTCATCAAAAAAGAAGTGTGATATAATTCTTAAGTGAAGTATCATATTTTGAGCAATCAAAAAGAGCAGTCAGAGATTAAACTCTAATTGCTCTAAATATGATTCTTCGCGATTGTACCAAGTTCGCGGTAATTTAACCGATAGGCATATGGGTATAGTATCTTTTCACAACCTCCAAATTTGGTGCATGGGCGTAAAAATCAGAGAAAATATAGGTATGTTTCTCTGATAAAATGATTTTTGGGTATGCTTCGCAGACCTTCTGGTGAGAGGTCTTTTGAAAATATATGATAAAAACAAGGATTTACCAGGAATCGGCATAGTTCTTTCCAAGCTGTTTCATGGATAGGCATCCACACTCAGGGCAGACGCAAATATCAAAGTTCCAGATTGCTTTTAATAATTCGGACATGGATAAATCAGCATATAGACATTTAAATCTCTGATATCCTTGTAGCTTGAAGATGATTTTCAGATTTTTTGTTTTCATCCGATTATTTAGAAATCCATAATAGCGGATCTTCTGAAATCCAGATGGCAGCACATGCATCAAAAAGCGGCGAATGAATTCCGTGTTTTGCAGAATGATTTCACGATTGGGTTCATCTGGCCTTTTCCCTCTTGCAGAAAAGGTGGTTTCTGTCGGTGTGACGGATAGGATTCTGCTGTTTGATATGGCAATCTTATGTGTGTATTTTCCAAGGTATTCAATCGCATTGCCAAAACCGTTAAAGGTCTCCTTAATATAGGGACACCAGTCTTTTTCATAAAGATTATTCTTCCATTCCTTCCAGTGGTAAGAATTCTGAAGTTTCTCACAGGAAGAAGAAAAAGAAAGTTTCCCGCTCCTATGGTATGTTTCTAGAAGTGCGAGATATTTCCCTTTGAATTTATCACGCAATACCTTTACCGGAATAAAAAACTTGCTCTTGGATTTTCGAAGCTTCTGGTCTGCGGTCAGTCCGCCACCGGAAACAATACAGTGCATGTGTACATGATAATCCAGTTCTTGATTCCAGGTGTGAAGAACCTGAATGATACCGGGTGTTGCGCCGAGATACTTCTTATTCCTGGATAGTTCCAAAAGTGTTTCGGCGGAGCATCTGTGCAAAAGGGCATACAGAAGTTCCTGATTGCAGTAAATAAGAGGATTTAGTTCATGAGGAAGGGTAAAAACTACGTGGAAGTAGGGAGAATCAATGACTTCTGCCCTGCGTTTATCGACCCAGATTTCTTTCAGCACAGCCTGACAGTTCGGACAGTTACGGTTCCGGCAGGAGTTATGGTGGATTTCCATATGTCCGCAGTCCGAACACTGGCTGATGTTACACCCAAGTTTTCCGGATTTACAGTTTAAAATGGCATGGGAAGCCTGTGCCTGGACTTCCGATTGGTGATGGTGTGAGTCGCAGTAATCCTCATAAGATGATTCCCATATCTGCTTGATTTTGTAATTACTCATGGAAACTCCCTCCCATCTGGTCGAAAGGGCTTGTTATCGAACCAACGCCGTTGGAAGCCAAGTGGACATAAATGGTGGTTGAAAGTAAAGATTTATGACCAAGAAGTTCTTTAATGGTCAGAAGATCGGTTCCATTTTCGTAAAGATGAGTACCAAAAGCATGGCGAAAGGAATGGCAGGTAATCCGGTGTTCCCAGCCAAGGCGGTCTTCATGAGCATGGATATGCCTAGAAAGATAGAAGGTATCAATGGGGCGCTCAGAGTCGAACTGTTTTGGAAAGAGCCAGCCAGTGGGTCTGCCATAGGCATACCAGTATTGGGTCAGGAGATCAAGTGCTTTCTGCGAAAGAATGGCATATCGGTCAGAGCGGTTCTTGGAACGGGGAATGTAAATGCGCATCTGTTTGCGTTTGATGTGTTCATACCGAATGTGGCACACTTCCCCAATGCGAAGACCAGAGGAATACATGATAGTGACCATGGTTTTCTGTTTTAGATCAGGCATAGTGGCTATGAATTTCCATACCTCATCCATGGACGGGACAAAGGGAATAAATGAATCAAACTTGCGAAAAGGAAGCTGCGTTGTATCCCATGGTTTGTGTAGGACATAAATCGTAAAAAACTGGAGCTGAGAAATGGCAGTATTTATAGTACGGTCACTCAGGGAACGGGTATTCTGGAGCCATTTAATATAACCACGGAGATCCTGCCAGGAAACATCCATAGGATCTTTATGGAGGATGTCAGAAAGGTAACCTAGATAAGCGCGAATATAAGTGGCGTATGATTTCATGGTATGGTCGGTAAGACCGCGAAGAGAGAGCATCTCTCTAAAAGTATCAAAATATTTGTCCATAATGGAACCTCCTAAAATTGAATGGTTTGTCAAAGTGAAATTCAATTCAAAAAAGGTGGCGGACGAATAAAAAAATGAAATATGTGATTGTTGAATTCCTGAAAAAATGATAATATATGCATAAGTAGTAGGTTTTGGTATGTGTAATTGTCGTGTTAGGGGTAATACAACAATATAACATATAAGCAAAAACTGCTACTTTTTTTAAAAAAAATAAACTGGTAGAGAAAATGTATCAAAGACTACGCTAGCCATCGCGCCAGCGATTTGGTACAAT
>CANRGO010000164.1 GCA_947630125.1 uncultured Lachnospiraceae bacterium
CACTTCTGGAATAACATTTTCACCAGACGAGAGTTTCGTGAAATTATCTTTTAAAAAAGCATCCATATCAAATAAATTATCAGATATCCTAATTTATTCTTCATCATCATCCTCCAAAATTCCATCAAATTTAAGAATATCTCCAATATCGCATTCCAAATAAAAACAAATTTTATTTATGGTACCAAAGCGAACCCCTTTTGCCTTTCCACTACGTAAAATAGAAAGATTGGCTTCGGTAATCCCAATTAATTGGCAAAGTTCTTTGGATGTCATATTTTTTCGTTTCAACATTTCTTCAAGATGAATTTCTATCGCCATAGTTCCACCTCAAATAATGCTATCATTATCATCTTTGAGCGCTTTGTTTTTACTAATGATTTGTGATAAAACAAAGACTGCTAATACAAAGACAATGGATAGTATCGGAATATTGATATTGCTATTAATTTGTAGAAGTTTGGAAGTAAATATGAATTGCAAAATATTAAATATCATGGTGCTAAAAACTGTTAGCATCACTGTCGTTTTGCATAGATTTGATAATTTAACTGCTGATAAAACAGTTTGCTCAGAATATAGATCTGCGCTAAAATGTTTCACAAGCTGAATTGCAAAGTATACAACCACAATACCCGACACCATAGGGATACTATCTACTAACATGCCAAAGAACATGAAAAAGTAGGTGGTTCCCAGTAAGCCAGCATTCCCACTATTAGCTGCTTGTAACTCTTTTATTTTTTGAGGAAAGTTATAAAAGTAAGTAAATAAAATAGAGTAGGCAAATAGAACATTCACAGCCCATAACAGAACAATAAGGTACTTACTAAGTTGTTCAATGGTCTTTCCCTGAAACAGTTTTAGTATCTTAAGTAGTAGATAAGTAAAAACAACGGAGTAAATTGTGATACAGGGAAGTGCTTTTGTAGCCACCATACTATTTAGTAAGCCTGGATTAATCAGCTGATACAGTACCACAAACGAGAGAATGGAAATAAATGGAAGCAAAGCGTCTATGTAATCGATGTTGTGCTTTGTCCACTTAAATGCGAAATAAATCATGGGAATCATGCAAATGATAAGGTATACCATGATTGCTACGATATTACCGATTGGACTGGAGAGAGATAAATATCGCAAACCATCTGCAATCTGTATAAATGGAAATGTAATTATATTTTCAAACATAAGAATCTCCTTTATTCTCAATAAATTATTGTTTTACAATAATATTATCGGGCAGGAATTATCGTTTGTCAATAATTATCAATCCAAAACCGTTTCATTTGAATACCATCAACCTCTATAAAGGTCTCAAAATGGCCACCATTTGCTATGATTGTTTTTTCACTCGCTCTGTTATTCTCATCACAGGTGATAAGAAGTTTTTCGATTCCTAATTCTTTTGCTTTTTGAATATTAAGACGTAACATTTCCTTGGCATAACCATTTCCTCGTTCTGAGGGACATACTGAATAACCACAATGTCCTCCCCAGGTTCCTAGAATAGGATGATTAATGTGGTGGCGTAAATCTATGATACCTATAATTTTATTATCAGACTGACGCACAGCCAAATACATATGAGAAGGAACGGTAGTTCCTGCTTTCTCACATGTTTCCACACTCTTTCTTAATTCGCAGATTCTTATCCACTCTTCTGCAGACTTACATACGTCCAAAGAGAGACAACCTGCAAATTTATCTTCATGGTCTGCATCCTGCTCCAGAATTTCCTGGCGAAAAGCCCAGATATCATTTGCGTAATTTATATTCGGTTCGATTAAGGTAATTTGTTCCATTAAAGACTCCATAACGGTTTTATTTTTTCTTCAATAAATTCAACACGATCTAGTACAGTGGGCTTAAAATAAGAAGCAACTGATATCACCAATTGATTTTCTGAATCTATATAGATTACATTTCCGCTGTTACCAATAGCAGCATAATTTTTTTTCTCAGCATCCATAATCCACCAGAGATAGCCATATTTCATATCTTGAAATCCACCTCCAACCAGTCCACTAGTTGTTGCAATCAGGTCAATCCACTTAGAAGAAATGATATTCACATTATTCACTGTTCCATTATTTACACAAAGATGTCCGATTTTTGCCATGTCTTCTGCAGAAAAACAAAGACCATATCCAGCAGTTCCAACACCTTTTGGATCGCAAAACCAAAGATTTTCTTTTGGTTCCTTATTCATAATAAAGTTCTTGTGCTCCTGCGCTGTTTTCGCTAAAAAGTTATGATGTTTTTTTACTCCTATCGGTTCAAATAAGTAGGTATTCGCAAACTCTACTGTGGTCATATTTGATACTTTGTCAAGGAGACCTGTCAAAATATGCAGACAAACAGTCTGGTATCGAAACTCATTGGTGATACCACTTCTTCCACCCAGCATATCCAAAGAGGCATAGGTCCAATTTTCACTGGAGCATACCTTAGTCCAGGGGTCTCCTTTACATTTATAAGGAGCTCTCATCGTTAACAAATGGCGAATCGTAATCTCATAAATTGTTTTTTCACCACGTTTCACCTTGTAATCCGTAAAATAATCCAGCACTTTATCGTCGATACTTTTAATATACCCCTTATCAATGGCTATCCCAATCAACAGAGACACGATACTTTTTGTGACTGACATAACATGAACACAATCACTTTTCTGGTATCCATT
>CANRGO010000165.1 GCA_947630125.1 uncultured Lachnospiraceae bacterium
CTGCCCAGTGCGGTAGAGAAAATACCACACTAAATCTGTTTTCTCTTTTTTTGGTTTTTATGAACAGTTCTACTTATAAAACTAGCGTGCGCTTCTCAAATACAAAAAGAGACCGTTTGCTGCCATCGGTACTTAGGTCGTGGTGGATATTTATATCCACCACGACCTTATGTACCGCTATGAGCAGCAACCGAATGAGAATGTGTCTCTGTTGTATTTGAAAAGTGCACGCCATTTTTTATAAACTTTCTCTACCGCACTGGGCAGGCTCCGCTTTCGCAGTCCGCATCCAGAATATCAAATTCATCTTCAAAGGTCTCATACTGACGTAAGATATTTGGATTAAATTTTGGTAATTTGGAAGCTAGTTCTTCATAAGTTTCTTGCGTAATCGCTTCATAGGGAAGTAGTTGGTAAAAACTATCATCCAAGGATAGGAAGGTTACCCCAACAACAACATCCCAGTTATCGTAAACCCATTGCTCTACCTGGTCCCATTCATGTGGGCGTACATGTACGGTGTTGGAGGCGTTGTGATCCACATAGTGTTTCATAATGGTTTTGTAAAGTTCTAACTGCTCAATGGCAGATACGTCATATTTTGTTCTTCCTTCTGGAGCTTTGATTGGGAATTCAAAAACCTTTGTTTTATGCTCTGCTACAGTTTGCCCTACTTCTGGATGCCATGGAAATAAAGCATCAGCAAGTGCCTGGGCAAGAGGGTCTTTTGCACTTACCCGCACTCTTCGAATATAATAAGGAGAATGAGAAAAATGCACACCGCTGGAAACCGTAGGAAGCTGACTAATGGTTCCGGAAGGTTTTACAGCAGTTACCAGTTTTGGTCGATTGAGTTTTAAGAAATCGGCCAGCTCATTGGCAGCTTTTTTTGCTTCATTACGGAGATCTTCAAGAAGCAGGATAAAGGAACTGTCATCTATATTTGTAGCATTTTTAAAATCCATAACACCAGTAATGGAACAGCCAGTAAGTCGATCTTCCTGGTTTACCAGATTCCATTCATGTAGCTCCAGTTCAATACTTGCCATCCGATATCCAATGCGGGCAGAAAAACGCTGTGCCTTTAACATTCCTTCTTTATCAAAACTTCCGTCCTCGTTGGCAAAGGCCATAAGATTGACTTCCGTTAGATTACATACGCCCCTATCACGTAATAAAATTTCAAAACAGGGATTTCCGCCCTGAACATCATCTCTTCGTCGTTTCATTTCCTTAAAGTTGGCAAAACTAGGTTCCCCTGAGACTTTTAATTTTTCAAAATGGTCATGAAGCTCTGTACGACTTGGCTTTTCTTTATAGATTACCGTATTGTTGGATAACGCACGATTTAGGGTTTGTTTATTTTCCACCCAGTTTCCCTGATCATCCTGATAATATAAGTTGGCTTTGGCATTTAAAACATCAAGTTCATCTGGATCGCAGAATACAATTTCAGCACTTCGTCGAACCCCTCCAGAAACTACATTTTCAGCAATGATTGTTGCGATATCAAGGGCATCAATCGGAGCAACTGTTTGCCATTGTTGGTAATTGCTATTTCTTTTTTCTTTAAAAATACGACTGATTTTTTCAAACATCTGCTTAATATTATTGTGACCAGAGGCATAACCGCCAAAGGTCTTTAATCGTTCTCCTTCAGGTCGAACATTGTTGTAATTAATAAAAATATATTCGATTCCCACATATTGTTTGGAGGATAAAATATCAAAAAATAAATCAATGGCATTGCTCCAGCCAAATTTACTATCTCCAATTTCTAATTCCAGAGCATTGTTATTTAGTAATTTTAGTTCTGTGTATTCTTTTCGCATTCCTTGTGGAATAGCTTCATAAGATTTGTGGATAATATCAATTTTACTATTGATTTTTGGAAGTTTTCGAATATATTCTCGTTCAACAGATAGTCCAACCCCAGTACCAAGCATTAGTACGAAAAAAATCTCTGAAAATTTTCGAAGGGAATCGATGGTAACAAAACTACAATTAAAATTACTTAGTGGATATAAATAAGATGCCTTGCTTCCGCCAATCCAAAGAGAACGACCAGATGGAAATAGTTTTAAATGATACATCAAATCATAGATTTCTTCAGCTTCTTTTGTTAAATCCTGCATGATCTTTTCTGTGATTTCCATGTCTTTTCGTTTCATGGCATCTAGCTGCAATCCCACATTAAACTCGACCACACGAAAACAGGTTTCCCACCAGAATTCTCTTCTGCGCTCTTCTGGGACAGGACGACTGTAGGTTCTATAATAAACAAATCTTCCAAGCTCGGTTGGAAAAGGATCAGGTCTGTGTTTGTAAGATGTAATAAATTCCTGAGATAAAAACTTACCTTGGAATTTCGCCTGATTGGAGCTGCGAAGCAATTTTCGCTGTGCTTTATAATCCGCATAGGAGTCGGCTACAGAATCTAAATTAGCCAGAAAAAGTTCTTTGACAACCCTTCTTTCCACATCTTCAACTCTTAAATTCTCGGTATAAGAAGCCTCGATTTTATCAGCAATTTCTTTTGCAATGGGATAATTTTCTTCATTTACGGAAACCATTGCCTTAAAGATGGCATTTACAATACGACTTTTGTCGAATTCTACAACCGCACCATTTCGTTT
>CANRGO010000166.1 GCA_947630125.1 uncultured Lachnospiraceae bacterium
GACTTGCACTCTCTGTATGCATCGTTATATTGATTAAGCTTGGCTGTAACTTCAAATTCATTTTCTGCATTACTTCCAGCTTTTTCAACATTGCTCAGTACGTTTTGCATTATACGCTCTACGTCTTCTTTTGTCTTAGCCTGCTCCATCTGCTTTTCGACTCTTTCACGTTCTTGTATAACTTTTATTACTTTTTGATACGTTGCAGGACTATTCTTTGCAAGAAAGCTTAAATCATTTGCCGAAAGCTTTTTGCCCATTTTAAATTTGTTAATAATTTTCTGTAATCTCTGTTGTATTTTTGTATTTTCAGTACTTGATTTTTCTGCTTTTGAAACAGAACATATCCCAATTGGTTCTACGGCATTTCCCGCTTTTATCGTTGTAGTATATGATTTCATATGCTCGTCTCCATTCCTTTGAAAACTTGTTTTACGAAGAACTCCGTTTCTTCGTGGTTGTTGTGAATGCTATAAATATAAAAAACATTAAAAACATTGTGATTACTGATGTTAATTGTATCAGTATTATATGTATTTTATCGGCTGTTTTGTATATTATTATTATACTTGTGATACTTATAAAACGCCTAAATACTTAATCTTTTTATTGTTTAAGCATTTAGGTGTCTATGTCATATAATTATTTAATTACACAAAAGTTCTAACAATGCACTACAACCTTCAACCACATCGTTATATGTCATATCAAAATTGCCTGTGTACCATGGATCTGCGATATCTCTTGATGAACCTGCATATTCGAGTAGTTTTTTTATTTTTCCTTGTGGATCACTTTGACATATTCTTAACATGTTAGATACGTTAGCACTATCCATTGCGATGAGATAGTCGTATGTATCATAGTCTGATTTTGTTAATTGTATAGCAGTTTTTCCAGAACAACTGATTCCATGTTCCATAAGTTTTTGGCGTGTTCCTCTGTGTACGCTATTACCAATCTCTTCTGTGCTTGTAGCAGCAGATGCGATTATGAAATCTTTTTCTCGACCGATTTTCTTTACCATGTCTTTGAATACGAATTCGGCCATTGGTGAACGGCAGATGTTGCCGTGGCAGACGAATAATACTTTTATCATATATGTTTTTCTCGTATAATCCAATTATCCTTTATAAGGTGATTGGATTAACTTTTCCTTTCTTAAATTTAATTATATTAAGGAACTCATCTGTTCCTGTATAATACTTAAAGCACTGTGGATTTGTTTCTATGTTTGTACAGCTTTGACTGGTTTAAGGAGACTCAGACCACAGCTTTTCGTCTTTAATGGTAATCAGTTAGTTAACGCGTAGAACCCTTGGTTCATTAGACGTTTCATTTTTCGAGAATACACAGCCGAATTCCCTGTGGATAAACAACAGTGCTAATTTCTATCACAAGGAGGTTGGACCTATGTCAATACATTGGACACAAAAAGTTAAACTTTTTTATGCTGCCTGAATAGCTTCATCCTCTACTTGCTGAGGTGTTTTATATCCAAGTGCACTGTGAATTCGCTGGCGATTATACCAGGATTCTATATACTCAAAGAGTGCCTTACGACATTCTTCAAAGTCTTGATATGTATGAAGATAAATCTCTTCTTTCTTCATCACTGAGTGGAAGGATTCAATGCATGCATTGTCATAAGGATTTCCCTTACGACTAAATGAATGAATAAATCTATTCGTTTTCATATATTCCTCAAACAGATCACACACCCCTTTTTTGACATTGATCTTGTTAGGTCTGCTTCGGTCATGATTTTAATCCATTCTGGCCAGCGATAATGACAGCCACGATCAGAATGAATAACGGGCTTTTCGTCTTTCTCCAAGCAAGAAATTGCGTTGTTAAGCATTGTGTTTGTAAGCTCTGCATTGGGTGAAGTACCAATGGTCCAAGACACAGCAAGGCCATCAAAACAATCAATTATAGGTGATAAATACACCTTGCCTGCTGGAATATGAAACTCGGTTATATCTGTCAACCACTTTTGGTTTGGTGCTTTAGCAGAAAAATCACGATTTATTATGTTATCAATTTCTGGACTGATTTCACCTTTATACGAATTGTATTTGCGTTTCTTTGTGCATTTAACTAGGAGTTGATCTTCTTTCATAATACGACGCACCACTTTTTCAGAAATAATAATTCCTCTGTTTTGCAACAAACAATGAATGCGACGATATCCGTATCTGCATTTATTAGTATTGAACAATTCCTGTATAATCCCTCTGAGTTCTTGGTACTTGTCGAAAGCGCGAATACTATTAACCTGATAGCAGTAACTACTTTTTGAGAGTTTCAGAATCGGCAAAAGTTCGTTAAGCTTGTATTTACAGCGTAGGGCATCAATCATGGATACCTTTTCCCGATTGGTGAGTTCATAAAGATTGATGCCCTTTTCTTTTTTTAGAATGTCACCAGCTTTTTCTAAAACATCACGTTCTAGTTGAAGTTTATGTACATCTTGTTCTAGGCGCTTTACTTTGGCTTCGAGTTCAGTTTTTTCACGGATTAATTCATCTATATCTTTATTAGCTTCAGATGGATTAGACATGTTAATTTCTCTCCTGTCTCCAAGCAGTTCTTTTCGCCATGTAGACACTGTGGCGGGTGTAACA
>CANRGO010000167.1 GCA_947630125.1 uncultured Lachnospiraceae bacterium
TTGGCATTTGTTCCGATGGGTTTTTTGGTTTCAATGAATAAGAAAAAAGAAGCAGTTATTCTTTATAGTTTTCAATGGGGATTCTGGATTTCTCTGTTACTTGAATATTTGCAATTTTACTATAATATTGGAGAATTTGATATTGATGATATCTTGTTGAATACATTTGGAGCTGTTTTTGGAGCTGTTGTTTTTTTGATGACGAAAAAGGGTTATAATTTGATTTACAAATTGAAGTCAAAAAAAGTCAGTGACTAATCACTTAATCACCGACAAACTTTCATCATATTCTAATTGGCCTGTTATCACAACCTGGAAGGATTTGAGGCTGTAAAGGGAAGGATCTTCAACGGTAGGATACTGAATCTCAACTTCTACCATTAGGGATTGCAACTCAGAGATTGGAATTAAGTAAGAGGCATCATAACCGGCAGAAAGAAAATATTCTTCTTTTGAGATGCCGCTTTCATAGAGTGCCAGTAGAGTTTCATCTAATAAAGCAAGAGATTCTTCGGCTTTGTTGCAGGCTTCATAGTAGGCACTGCTGCGGGTTAAGACTTTCTTGCTTAATTTGTAGTCTGCATTGGCACTAACGATGGATAAGGCTGCAAAGGAAACCAGACAGAGCAATACAAAAATCAATAGGATAGAGGGTGTACCGATATTGGTTCCAAAGTGTTTGGAAGAGGAACTTTTATTCATGGATTTGCACACTCCTATTCTGTTGATATTTTTTTAACTGTAAATCAAAAAACACGTCATCTTTTGAAACATAGAGGAAGGCATATTGATACTGTTTGTCCTTGGAGAGTGTCAAGGTTAGGGTATAAACTGTTGTGTCACTGTTGGCAGCAATTGGTTGAAAATCCTGGTCAAAACTCAAAACATAGGTATCTTTTAAAGCGGTTTCCTGAAAAGGAAATAGATCCAATAAAAGAGCAGAATCTTCGCTTGCATAAAAAGTTTCGGCTATATTTTGAGACCAGAGGTTAGCCTGGTTGAATTCCATTGTTTCAACACCAAGCAAATGAGCCTTTACAAAGAGCTGAATACACACGCCGCTTGCAATGGAAAAAAAGAATATGGATAAGATCAGTTCCAATAAAAACAAAGAAGATTTGGAAACGGGTGATTTCATATAATTGCTCCTATGAAGTACTTATTTCTGGTTACTTCGGGTACCTACGTAAAGCGGCAGGGTCACCTGGTCTGTGGTAGTAATGGTTAATGTATAAAAGCCGCGGTCAAGCTCTTTGGCTGTAAAATCAAGTGCTGGCATAATAACTTGACCAGCTTCAGGACCTAAATTCTCATCCATACGGGTAAAAAGCTCTCGGATGGAACCATCATATAGATAAAGATAAGTTTGATATAATATGCCATCGATTTCTTCTACTAATATAATTGCAGGACTACCATCAAAGGTAGCAACCTGAATGGCATCTTCACGATCATTTTGACGAATTTTCTCAGTAAGATAAGCGTAAGCTGTTCGTGAATTGTAGTTCATCGTCATATCATCTACCGTTTTTTTATAAACATTGGCTCCGATAATAACCAATAGTAAGGTTGAAATAGCAAAAACAAAAAATAAAGTTAATACAAACAGGAAGTCAACCATATGACGTTTTTCTTTTCCTAGTTCCATAAGGTGCCCTCCTTCTTGTCAATGATAAAGACATCTGGCATCAGATTAGAACCGATGGAAAGATAATCAATAAAAAAACGTTCCTTATCGTAGGTTAGACCATAGTGTTCTTCCAGGTAGTCAAGGCTAGGTGGATAGGTTCCTTCTACGGCATAACACTGAACGATGCTTCTGTGTAGGGCTGCTTCCAGACTTGCTCGTTGCTTTTCGCTGGTACTTCCTTCCAATGTGGAAAGTCCGTATAAAAACACTCCAAGAAACACAAGAAAGAGCAGAAGAACAACCTTTGTTTTGATAAAATGAAACAGTGTCCATTTTCTTTTTCCAAAGCGATTCATAAAAGTCCTTTCTATCCGATGCTGGCCATAATGCCCATGAGAGGTAAAATAACAGAGAGTAAAATCATACCAACAATAACAGATAAAGTTATCACTAAGGTAGGTTCCAGTATGGAAATAACAGAGCGGATTCTCTTTTCGGTTTCTGTTTCGTAGTTTTCTGCGATTTTACGCATAACCTGATCGAGAGAACCTGTTTTAAAGCCAATTCCAATCATACGATTATATAAATTGGTGAAGATTCCAGCATTTTTAAGAGCGTCTGAAAAGGTTTCTCCAGAAGCCACTTGTTCTTTGCACTCATGAATGCGTTGTTTCATTTGCTTGTTGTCTACCAAATCGGAAACCATATCCAAACTATGAAAGGTATCCAGACCACTTTCTAAAGTCAAAGCCATACCGGAAGCGAAACGTCCAGCAGCTAAGTGGGAAGCGAAATTTCTGGTCAGAAAAAAAGAAGCAAATACCTTTGCAAATAGTTTTTTGCCTGCATTTATTTTTGTAAAAAACAGGAAAAGAAGTACTGCAAGGACCATCAAAACAATAAGAACTATAGAAGAGCGATTGATCAGGTTACCAATGTTCATAAGCCCTTTGGTAAATTGGTTCATTTCACTACCAAGTTGAATAAATAC
>CANRGO010000168.1 GCA_947630125.1 uncultured Lachnospiraceae bacterium
ATAGGGAGCACTCTTGAGATCAATACAATAATAACGGCCAGCATCATTGCTATCATGGCAAATGGATAGGTGATGGCACTTTTGATACTGTCAGAAGTCTGTTGTTCTTTTTCATAATAGAGAGAAAGAGAAACCATGACGTCATCCAGTTTACCGGTCTCTTCTCCTAAACGGACCATATCCAGAACGTATTTGGGAAATACTCCAGTTAGTTCCATGGAGTGATAAAAACGCTCTCCCCGCTTACAATCATCAAGCATTGCCTGTATGATTCTCTGACCTTCCTGATTTTTCACATCACTATTTAAAATACCAAGACCTTCCACGGGATTGATACCTGCTTTTAAAATCATGGAAAACTGGCTTGTAAAATCAGAAATTTCATAATTGCTTAACATCTTATTTTTCATCTGGCGTCTGCCTTTCTTTGAAATCTTTTTCCGTTCTTAATATACGTAAACAGTGGAGTAATTACTTCCATCACCGATAAAATTCTTCAGTGTTTTTTCGCTGGAATTCGCTGCAAAAGTTGGATCCATCAGTTCCCATTCTGTTCCGTTGAATTCGATGATGCCGTTAACCCAGCCAATGTCTTCAATATAAGTGCTAATCCATGCATGGTAAGCTTCCCCGGCATAACCCACTTCCAAACGGGTTGGAATTCGCTGGCTGCGAAGCATAGAAGTCATGACCGCTGCGTAGTCCAGACAGATACCAGTTCCTGATGCTAAGATATCATCAACAACTGTTACATAACCACTTTGTACGGTTTCGGCCTTGTTATAGTCATAACTAATATTTTTGATAATGTAATTATAAACATTGCTTACCACATCCAGGTCATTATCGGCAGAAGCAGCAAGTTCTTTGGCAAGCGTGATGGTTTGGTCTGTTTCCGTAAAATTCACATACTGATTAGGATATAGAAATGCTCCAAATTCATTGCTGATTTTGACAGGAAGAACTTCTGAAAAAGCAGAAGTATACTGATTGCTTTTAATATTCTCAAATACTGCGATGGTATAAGTTCCAGTGCCAGCGGAAAGAGGGAAAACCTCAGCTCCACCTCGTAAATTATAGGTATACTTTACATCATCAGAACCAGTGACTTGAAGTTTGACTTTTGCAGAATCACCAAGATACTCTACAATCACGTATCCTTCCTGGGCATTGGATGCATCTAAGTGAACATTTTTATTTTCATAAACAAGCGTACCACTGGCTACTGGAATTAATACCTTAGTTTGATTGTTTCGTGAACCGATGGCCTCAGTGTCTAAGGTTGCAGTGGCTGGGTCTTCTTCTAAGATAATTTGGGTCTCAGAAGAGCTAACTGGGTCTGTAACGGTGGAACCACAGCTGCTTATGATTACGGCTGTCACTGAAAAAGCAAATAAACGTGATAAGATAGATTGATACTTCATAAAACCGCCTCCTTACTGTTTGGGCGTGAGCAATATTTGAAGAACATTGCCTTGTATATCATAAATATAGATATTAACTTCCTGATTTAAATAGGGAAAAACCAGGGTGCCTGTATTGGAATCAAAAGATTCGGCAGGATAGACATCCCCATCAAGGGTTATCATATAAGAGTCTGTTAGGCTGATATCCATATCTTCTAATTCTAAATAAAACAAATCCTGTTCCACACGATGACTAATGATCTTTAATTGTTCTTCTTTCCCCCCTAGGCTGGTTACGGTAGCTTTAGTAGGTGGAAAGGCAAGGGGAAGAAAAAAGGTAATAGCCAGAATCAAACTGGTTAAAAACATACCAATGGTGTAAGCCCTGGTACTGATTTTCCTTCGAAGAATCAACTTATCGAAAGGAATGGTATTTGGTTCTCTGTCACAGGCAGCAAATACATTTTGTAACATTTCATTTGCCATCTGGTTATCAATGGAATATTTCTTTTTTTTACTAAATTTCTGAAATATATGTGGTGACTTCATCAAACACCCTCCTTTCTATCGAAGTAAGTTCTTCAAAGATTCCTGGCCACTTGCCAGATATCGTTTTACGCTACTTTTGCTGATTTCTAATGCATCTGCGATGTCATCGATCTTCATATTGTTATAAAATCTAAGGATAATTACCTGGCGTTCATTAAATAGTAGTTTTTCAATGGCTTCATTTAAGCGACGATGCTCGTCGTTTTGAAACACCTTATCTTCAGGGTTTGCATCCAAATTCGTATCTTGCACCAGTTGTAGCACATCTTCATCCATGACTCCGTAATTTACAATGTTCTTTTTACACATATCATAGCAAACGCGAAATGCAATCTGATTGATCCAGGCTACAAAAAGAGATGGCTCTTTAATTTTTTGAATATTTTTCAAGGCAAGAATGTATACTTCCTGAACAGCATCCTGAGCTAAAAAAGTATCACGAAGGTAATGGCAGGAGTAGTTGTAAACTTTCTGATAAGTAATGGCATATAATTCTGCAAAAGCATCGCTGTCGTTTCGCCAGGCCCTTTTTACGAGGGCTGCTATATAATTATAATCTGGTTCTTTCATAGAGACCCTCACTTTGCATGGTTTAC
>CANRGO010000169.1 GCA_947630125.1 uncultured Lachnospiraceae bacterium
TCATTATAGCAGAGTCTAAAAAAAAGAAACAGAGCTCTGTGATAATACACAGGTAAACTCTGTTTCTTCTATATTAATTTCATCTAATCTAATTTTTCATCCAGTGTTAAGAATGTTTGTAACATCACATTACATCCTTTTAAGCAATCTTCAACCGGTGTGAATTCCAGTTCACAGTGGCTATGACCATCTACGCTAGGCACAAAAATCATGGTGGTTTCCAGCATATCTACAACAAACTGAGCATCGTGACCAGGTCCACTATACATACGTTTATAGCTATAACCAAAATCCTTTGCAGCCTGCTCCACCACATCCACAAAAGAAGGAGTAAAGGTAACGGTTTTTCTTGACCATGCTTCCTGATAGGAAACCTGACATTTCTCCACCTCTTCTGGAATCTGATGGATAATCGCAAGTACCTGTTTTATAACTTCAGGATCCTGATGTCTGGCATCCAACGTGAATTTTACTTCATCTGGTATAATTGTATGAATATTTGGGTGCGCTGATATCTTCCCAGTTGTATAGACTAATTTTTCATCCAATTCATCTAATTTTTCATGGAGATAAAGAATCGTTTTCGTTGCGGCATACAAGGCATCCCTACGATATTTCATTGGTGTTGTTCCCGCATGTCCTGCCTGTCCCCGAAAAGTAAATTCAAAATTAATCATTCCACAGACACCTTCTACTACTCCAATTGCTAGTCCTTCTGATACAAGAACTGGTCCCTGTTCAATGTGAAGTTCCAGAAAAGCACGGTACTGCTCTGTTGACAATCGATTATCTTTGCTTCCTTCATATCCACTTGCCTTAAGTGCATCTTGAAAACGATACCCTGGCTGATCTTTTGCTTCTGACTGAAGCATTTTTTCCTTATCAAATTTTCCACAAATGACACCCGACGACATCATGGCAGGTTCAAATCTGGCTCCTTCTTCGTTGGTCCAAACCATGGCAGTGAAGGGATGTCTGTGTGGAATCTTTTCTAAAACAATAGTTTCCAAAACCTCCATGGCTGTTAAAACACCTAACACCCCATCATAATTACCACCTTGTCGCACACTGTCCAAATGAGAACCGGATGCAATTCTTTTTAAATCTTCACTTCCAGGAATTGTAGCATATAGATTTCCCATATCATCAAATTCAAGGCTTGCTCCTATAGCTGTCATGCGACATTCAAATTCTTTTCTTGCCATAATTGCATCTTCAGAAAGGGAAAATCTGGTTACTCCACCCTTACCCGTATCACCAAACTTGGAAAATGTTTGAATTTTATCTTCTAGTCGTTCATAGTTACATACATATGATGTCATAACATTACCTCAACTTTCCTTTTTTAATTCTTGCACCAACAACGATTGCAGATGCAGGACAAACTGCTAAACACAAATGACAGCCCACACATTTTTTTGCATCAAGAACTGGTTTTTGTATGGACTCATCCATATGAATGGCCTGATGCCCTCCATCATAGCAGGATAAAAAGCAACGACCACAGCCAATACAGTCCGAACGATTAAACTTCGGAAAACAAATACTATCTCTCTCTAAATCATCTGCTGATATAATTTGTGGCAATGCTTTACCAACGATTTCAGATATAGAATGATAGTTTTCTGCACTTAAATAATGAGAAAAACCATCGATCAAATCCTCAATAATTCGATACCCATATTGCATAACTGCTGTTGTGATCTGAATATTTTCACAACCCAGAGCCATAAATTCACAAACATCTCTCCAGCTTTCAATTCCACCCATACCACTAAGGGGCATATGTTCAAGACCTTCACAGGTTGCCAGATTCTGAATAAAACGTAGAGCTATGGGTTTCACTGCCTTACCAGAATATCCACCTACACTGGTTCGTCCTACTACATCCGGTCCTGAAGAAAAGGTACTCAAATTCACATTCATAATACTTTTGACGGTATTAATTGCAGCAATTCCATCACAACCACCACGCTTTGCAGCAAGCGCTGGAATCTCCATATTTTCAATATTGGGTGTCATTTTCGCAAGGATAGGAAGATGTGTTCCTCTTCTTGTTGCTTTGGTATAAAGCTCCACCAGTTCCGGGCTTTGCCCTACATCACTACCCAATCCATCTGCTGCCATATGAGGACAGGAAAAATTACATTCAATAATGTCACATCCAGCCTCCGTCATCACTTTAGCCAAATAGGTCCACTCTTCTTCATTTTGTCCCATAATAGAGGCAACCAGAATCTTGCTTGGAAAGTTCTTTTTTAAATCTTTTAAATAGGCAACATTTTCTTCCAACGTATGTTCTGAAATCTGCTCTATATTTTTCAGTCCCACAAAGGGAAGGGCTTCTTTATTTAAGGTGTCAAAACGTGGAGAAACTTCATCCGGTACAAAGGTTCCAATGGTTTTAAATGCCACTCCAGCCCAACCCATGGAAAATGCTTTGGCTACCATCTCATAGTTACTTCCCACCACAGAGGAGGAAAGAAAAAAAGGATTTTCACAAGGAACTCCACAAAAATCGATGGATAAATCCACCTCTTTTTTTT
>CANRGO010000170.1 GCA_947630125.1 uncultured Lachnospiraceae bacterium
GAATTCCAATTGACCCAGCCATTGCCAAATTAGTTGATGAAGGCAATTTTGAGAGATTTTCATGCGATTGTTTAATGAATGCAGCAGAAAAAATTAACAATATCTTTGCAAATGAGATGTAGTAATGCAAGTTGAAACTAAAATTATTACAAGATATTCGGAAACAGATCAGATGGGAATTATCCATCATTCTAATTATGCAGTATGGTTTGAAGCAGGTAGAACGGACTTTTTTAAAAAGCTTGGTATCTCATATAGAGAAATTGAAAGCAGAGGTGTTTTGCTTCCATTATATGAGATGAACTGTAAATTTAAAAGTCCGGCTAGATATGAAGATGAAATACTAATAAAGACTTCATTAAAGGTACTTACAAAAGTCCGAATTATTTTTTCATATGAAGTAATAAATCATTCGGATGGAAAAATATTGTCAGTGGGTGAAACAATGCATGCGTGGACAAATAAGGCTTTAAAACCCGTTAATGCAGAAACAACAATTCCGGATGTGTATTCTCTCTTAATACAAGGAAGCGGCAATTCAAATTAGAATAATTAAGAGGTTCTAAAATAAAAACTAGAGGATAAATGAATGAATAAAAGATTATTTACATCAGAGTCGGTTACAGAGGGTCATCCTGACAAATTATGTGATCAGGTATCTGATGCTATACTTGATGCTTTGATTGCTAAAGATCCAATGAGTAGGGTAGCATGTGAAACTTGTACAAATACTGGATTTGTATTAGTAATGGGTGAAATTACGACAAATGCGAAGGTTAACATTGAAGAGATTGTACGTAAAACCGTTTTAGAAATTGGTTATGATAAAGTAGAATATGGTTTTGACGGTAATACCTGTGAGGTTATTGTAAAGTTAGATAAACAATCAGAAGATATAGCTATGGGAGTTAATAAGGCACTTGAGGCAAAAGAAGAAAATATGACAGAGGAAATATTGGATGCGATAGGTGCTGGAGATCAGGGAATGATGTTTGGCTTTGCGTCTAATGAAACGGAAGAATATCTTCCATATCCAATTGCATTAGCACATAAATTGTGCAGACAGCTTACGAGTGTTCGTAAAGATGGAGTATTAGAATATCTAAGACCTGATGGAAAGTCACAAGTTACAGTGGAATATGACGAGTACGGAAAACCAATTCATATTAGTGCAGTTGTTCTTTCAACTCAGCATAATCCAGATATTTCACAGGAGCAAATACATGAAGATATTCGAAAATATGTATTGGACCCAATAATACCAAAAGAATTAGTTGATGAAAGAACAAAATATTTTATAAATCCAACAGGTAGATTTGTTGTTGGGGGGCCATGTGGAGATAGTGGTCTTACAGGAAGAAAGATTATAGTTGACACTTATGGTGGATATGCACGCCACGGTGGTGGAGCTTTTTCAGGAAAGGATTGTACAAAGGTAGACAGGTCAGCGGCATATGCAGCACGGTATGTGGCAAAGAATATTGTAGCAGCAGGACTTGCAGATAAGTGTGAGATTCAACTTTCCTATGCAATTGGAGTTGCACATCCTACTTCAATCATGGTCGATACCTTTGGAACCGGAAAAGTAGCAGATGAAAAAATTGTTGAAATAGTTCAAGAAAATATTGATTTAAGACCTGCGGGTATTATTCAGATGCTGGATTTAAGAAAGCCTATTTACCAACAGACAGCAGCATATGGACATTTTGGAAGAATTGATTTGGATTTACCATGGGAAAAATTAGATAAAGTAAATGTATTTAAAAAATATCTTCCGCGGATACTTTATACGTAGTAACTGAAAGGATTAGTTAGGAATTCAGCCAAACTTGATGTATAAAGATTTTGAAAAGAAAAGTAGCTTATAATTAGGCGCCCTTAGGTAAATTGACAAAAGAGATGTCTTTTTATTTAAGGGTGTTTTTAAATCAAAATAAAGGAGCAAGAAGCCTGTGAAAATTCAATTAAAAGATGGTTCAGTGAGAAATTACGAAAATCCAGTATCGGTTTTTGAGGTTGCAAAGGAGCTGAGTGAGGGCTTAGCACGTGTAGCATGTGCTGGAGAAGTTGATGGGAATATCGTTGATTTAAGGTATATTCTAAGCAAGGATTGTACTCTTTCTATATTAACATTTGAAGATGAAAATGGAAAATTAGCGTTTAGACATACAACATCCCATATTTTGGCACAGGCTGTGAAAAGGCTATATCCAAACACAAAACTTGCGATTGGTCCAGCTATAAAAGATGGTTTCTATTATGATTTTGATTTTGAAAATACATTTACCATGGAAGATTTGGAAGTTGTAGAAAGCGAAATGAAAAAGATCGTAAAGGAGAATTTTGAAATACACAGATTTACTCTAAATCGAGCAGATGCAATTGCATTTATGCAGGAAAGAGGAGAAAAATATAAAGTTGAACTTATCGAAGATTTACCAGAAGATGAAGAGATAAGCTTTTATAAACAAGGAGAATTTGTGGATTTATGTGCGGGTCCGCATTTGCTAAGTACTAAAAATGTAAAGGCATTTAAACT